>CALAKE010000581.1 GCA_937922775.1 uncultured bacterium
CCGGACATGCGCCAGCAGTTCGTCGATGAGGTGGCGGCCTCAGTGGAGGTTGCCAAGCGAGTCGATGCCACCTGGATGACCGTGGTGCCGGGACACGTCGACGCGCGTCCAGACATGAGCTATCAGACCGCCAACGTCATCGAGGCGCTCAAGCGCGCCAGCGCGATTCTGGAGCCGCACGGCCTGGTCATGGTCCTCGAGCCGCTCAACACACTGCGCAACCATCCGGGGCAGTTCCTCACCCGCATCCCACAGGCCTACATGATCTGTCGGGCCGTCGATAGCCCGGCGTGCAAGATCCTTTTCGACATCTATCACCAGCAGATCACCGAGGGAAACCTGATCCCGAACATCGACCGCGCCTGGGAAGAGATCGGCTACTTTCAGGTTGGCGACAACCCCGGCCGCAATGAGCCCACTACAGGGGAGATCAACTACAGAAATGTCTTTCGTCACATTCACGGAAAGGGCTTCGACGGAGTCGTGGGCATGGAGCACGGCAACTCTTTGCCCGGTGCGGAAGGCGAGATGGCGGTAATCGACGCTTATGCGGAGGTCGACGACTTCTAGCCAAACCCCAGCCGCCATAAACCACCGTGAGCACCATGCCCCTCGTCTGGAACGAAAAGAAGTACGCGACAGGCTTCTCGGATGTCGACGACCAGCACCGAGAGATGTTCGGGCTGGTCAACGAGCTGTTGTCGGCACTCGAGTCTGGGGAGTCCGGTCGGAAAATCTCCGATCGCCTGGATGTGCTGGCCGATCACGCGGCGCGGCACTTCACCTGCGAGGAGGGCCATATGGACCGCCTCCAGTGTCCCGTCAGGGTGACCAATGAGTGTGCGCACGAGTGCTTCCTGCGCGACTTCGCTGGCCTACGGGAGCTCTTCGACGAGCACGGCAACACCTCACGATTCATCGACGAGGTCGAGGACAAGGTCTGCGGCTGGCTTCAAAGGCACTTGATGGCCATCGACCTCGTCCTGCGCCGGTTCGCGGACTAGCCGGACACTCTCCAGCGGTCGCGGCCGAGCGGCCATGAATGCCCGCGAGGACCGCGTTTTGATCGACCCAACCAGACGATGTGCATTCTCTCTTGTTTACTGATAAACTATGTTTACTATCAGTGACGAGAGAGGAAGCCCATGCCCAAAGGAAGCAACCTCGGCGAGTTTGAGCAGCTCGTGCTCCTCGGCCTGGCGTCGGCCGGCGAGGAGGCCAACGGGCGATCCATCTACGAAGAGATCCTGCGAGCAACGGGGCGGGATGTCTCAATCACCGCGGTACACGTGACGTTACGCCGCTTGGAGAAGAAAGGTCACATATCGTCGCGCTTCGGCGATGCGGGCGGATCAGGCGAGCCGCCGCGCAAGCTCTACCGGCTCAACACTGACGGGGCGTCAGCCCTGCGGAGCTCACGGGCAATGTTCAATCGTCTGTGGGAATCAGCGAAGCTCCATCCTGACCTGCGGGAGGGATAAGGTTGCGTGATGGCCTGAATCCATTCTGGCGCCCCCCGCGCCTAGCGGTGACGCTTCTGCGCAGGCTGTTGCCGAGAGATTTGAGGAACGACATCCTCGATGATCTCCACAGCCGATACGCAGACCTCGTGATCGTCGTCGGACCGTTTCGAGCACGGCGCTGGTACTGGAGCCAGACCCTGCGCTCGGTGCTCCCCGCGCTACAACACGGGCGACTGGAGCTGCTCTTGGAGAAGGCACCCCGGCACGGGAGAGAGCGCTTGGCCGCGGTGTCGCAGGAGGTCGGAGCCACCCTGCGCCAGATTCGACGCGACCCGGGTTTTGCCGGCGTGGCTGTTCTTACCCTGGCGATCGGCATCGCCGCCACCGTCACGATCTTTGGCGCCATCGACGTGTGGCTGTTCCATCCCCTGCCATACGAGGACCCTGATTCACTGCTGCACGTGTACATGACCGAGGTGCCTCGTGGCGGCTCGTTCATGTCGCAGTCGATTCCCGACTTTGTCGACCAGCGCGAGCTGAGCCGTTCCCTGAACATCGCCAGCCAGTACGGGTATTCCTTCAACTTGTCTGGGGATGGGGAGCCTGTACGCCTCGACGGGGAGAGGGTGTCCTGGAACTACTTTCAGGTGTTGGGCGTGCAGCCGGCCCTCGGGCGCACCTTTCTCCCGGACGAGGAGGTCTTCGGACGACACCGTGTGTGCATCATCAGTGATGCGCTCTGGCGCAGCCGCTTCAGCGCGGACCCCGAGGTCATCGGCAACTCCATCCTGCTCGACGGCGAGCTTCATACAGTGGTCGGGGTTCTCGCCCCTGACACGTGGTCCTGGCGAGAGAGGTACACGCCGGAGATCTGGACCCCGTTCGGCATCACGGGCGAAGAGAATCGCGCGTACTACCTGCTCACGTCGATCGCCCGCCTCAAACCAGACGTGCCGCTTCGGCAGGCGCGCGCGGAGGTTGTAGGTATCGCCGGCCATCTGGCCAACGAATACCCCGGAACCAATCAGGGATTGGGAGCCGGCGTCCGCCCACTTCACGATTTGATCTTCGGGGAGGAGGTCCGAGTCGCCTGCCTGATCGCCGCGGCCGCCGCGGGCTTCGTTCTCCTCATCGCCTGTTCGAACATCGCCAGCCTCATGTTGACCCGGGTTGTAGGAAGAGGGCGAGAAATCGCCGTGCAACGCGCGCTCGGCGCCGGTGTTGGGCGCATCGTGCGGCAACTTTTTGCCGAGGCGGCCGTAATTTCAACCCTGGCGGGTCTGCTCGGACTGGCGATGTCGTTCGCCGGAGTTCGTGCCCTGACCTCGATCTTGCCAGCGTGGTTCCCCTTTGTTGAGGAGATCGGTGTCAACGGACGCGTCCTGTTCTTTGCTCTGCTGGTAACCGTGCTCACGCCAGTTCTGTTCGCACTCGCCCCCGCCGTGCAGATCGCGCAGCCATACCTGGCAGAGTCCCTGCGTGAGGGCACGCGCGGCAGCCCGGGGGGGAGGGCAGACCGCCTGCGGAAATTCTTCGTCGTCGCGGAGGTGTCGCTGGCAGCAACGCTGCTTGTCTCTTCCGCGTTGCTGGTACGAGGGTTCCATTCCGTGCAGTCGGCCGACTACGGATTCAACGAGCAGAAGTTGCTTACCTTCGAGGTTGCTCTTCCTGAGAACCAGTACCCGGACGACATCTCGAGGAACGGCTTCTACCGGTATCTTCTCTGGGCGCTTCGGTCGCTCCCCGGCGTCGACGCAGTGGGCGGCACCAGCAGCCTTCCTTTCAGCGGAGACAGCAACACGGAGTACACGATCCCGGACCAGGCCTACGAGGAGCCAGGACGAAACCCCTTGGCGAGCTACCGCCACATCTTTCCCGGCTATTTCGACGCTATGCAAACGGCTATTCTCCGCGGCCGTCCCATTACACCGGATGACCAGCCCGACAGCCCGCGCGTCGTGGTCGTCAACCAGGCTTTGGCCAACCGTCATTGGACAGATGGCGACCCAGTCGGCGACAGGATCATCTTCTGGGGTCAAGAGTGGACGATTGCCGGAGTTGCACAAGACACGCTCGAGTCCATCGGGCAGAACCGCAGCATGGTCTTCGTCTCGGCCTTCCAGAGCCCCGAAACGCGAATGAGCCTCGTCGTGCGCACGCAGGAAGACCCTGAGGAGATGGTCTCGAGCATCCGTGACGAAGTCTACGCGCTCGACGCAAACCTGCCCATCCACTCTGTGGAGAGCATGGCCGACCTGAAAGCCGTCGAGTTACTGGAGAACGCGGTCATGGCGAAGATCATGGGGGCCCTGGCCGGTCTCGCGCTCCTGCTCGCCATGGTGGGCGTGTACAGCGTCATGTCGCATTCGGTCTCCAGGAGGACACAGGAAATCGGGATTCGGATGGCCCTCGGCGCCCAGCGGACGCATGTCCTGCGCATGGTGATCCGGCAGGGAGCCTCACTGGCCCTGGTCGGCGTGGTCGCCGGCTTCTTCCTCGCCTCACTGGTCACCGAGAGCCTGGCGGTGTTCCTGTTCGGCATCCCGCCGTTCGATCCTTTGACCTTCGCGGCAGCCGCGCTGGCCCTATTGGCAGCGGCAATAGTGGCCTCGTACCTGCCAGCACTGAGAGCAACGAAAGCGGATCCGCTGAATGCGTTACGTTCGGAGTAACCAGCCAGCGGCGTTCAAAAGAAGAGTCGTGGTGTGCTGATGACATCGTGAGTTGAGCGAGAGGAGCATTCCCCCTGGGTTGATCCCCCGCCGCAGGCCGCTCCCAAACAGAGTGGGGAGGTCGACATGTTGAAGAGAGTCAGATTGTCGAAGGTCGTAGCCGCAAATCGCGGGCGCGATCGGTGGCTGAAGCCCATCGTGACGGGTGAGGCCATCCCAGCGCTCATTTGGGTCTGTATTTTCGTCCTCGTTCTCGCGGCGGCCGGACCGGCCAACGCTGTGGCACCGCCTGCAGCGGTGCCAACTGCCGCGGAGCAAATCAGAGACACGGGGATCATGGTCATCCGCACCGTCGGCCCCGATGGTCTCGCGCTACCCGGGGTCATGGTGACTGTCCAGGGTCCCCTCGGTACGCGCACGGAATCGACGGGGATGAACGGCACGACACGGCTTCCCGGCCTGACGCCAGGATCGTACACGGCGACAATGACACTGCCGGGCTTCAAGCAGGTGATTCGCGAGGGCATCGAGATCTCCGTCGGCCGATCCTTCGAGGTTGTCGTCAGGATGGATCTCGCACCGGTGGAAGAGACGGTGACGATTAGCGGCGAGAGCCCCATTGTCGACATCCGGTCGACCAACGTCGGGAGTGTCTACTCGTCCGAGCTCATCGACATGGCCCCGACCGCATCGGGGCTTTGGGCCGGCGTTCTCGATCACATCCCAGGTATCGTGACCGACGCCATCGACGTTGGCGGCAGTGAAGCCGGCCAGCAATCTCGCTTCTCGGCCCGCGGTGGCAACCCGAGCCAGAACGTCTACGCGCTGAACGGAGCCAACACGACCGACCCAGAAGCCCTGGGCGCATCGTCGATGTACTACTCGATCGACTCCCTCGAGGAGATCGGAGTGTCGACCGCGGCTCACGATGTGGAGATCCAGTCTCCGGGGGTCGTCCTCAACATGGTTTCCAAAACGGGCGGCAACGATTGGCATGGCGGCGCCCGGATCTTCTACGAGAACGAGGCCTTCGTCTCCAGCAACGTGACCGACGAGCAGCGGGAACGCGGCGCCGGCGAGGGCAACCCGAACAATATGCTGGGCGACTTCAGCGCGCAGATTGGCGGCCCGATTGTTCGCGACCGGGTCTGGTTCTTTGTCGACTACTGGAACTTCCAGGTCGAGCGCCTCATCGTCGGGCTACCAACCAGTGACCTCGACGACACGCGTATCGCCAACTGGACACTCAACGGCACGGTCCAGCTCGCGGATGGTCACAAGGCGACGATTCGCTACTTCCGAGACGGGAAGATCCGTGAGAATCGCGGCGCGGGCCTGGGCATGCCGCCGGAATCCTCCTGGTTGCAGGACTCGTCCACGCACATTCCTCAGCTCCAATACCAGGGTGTGTTCGGCCCTAACGCGTTCCTGGACATGCGGTACTCCCTCACGAGCGCCTACTTCCCGCTCGTGGCCCAGGATGCCGACAGCCCGAACCCGCATCCCGACTT
>CALAKE010000582.1 GCA_937922775.1 uncultured bacterium
CCCGACGAGATCGACATCTTCATGTCGTGGGACTTCAACGACTACATGTCATCGAGCCAGGATTTCGATCTTCTGCTGCTCGACAGCTCAGGCAGGATCATCGCGGCGTCGAGAGCGCGGCAGCAGGGTTTCGTCGGCGACTGGGCCTCCGAGGACATCTCCATCCTGGCGCCCCGCAACGGCACTTACCACATCGTCATCCAACGGGTCAGCGCATCGCTGCCGGAGACGCTCCAGCTCCACACGTTCTTCTCAGGCCTGCAATTCGTTGAGCCCGAGATGAGCTTGACGATCCCCGCCGATGGCCGGGAGGTTGTGGCCGCCGGCGCCCTTTACCACGGGAATGGGCGCCCGGAGTTCTTCTCCTCCAGAGGACCGACGAAGGACGGCCGCGTCAAGCCCGACTTCGGTGCCCCGGATGGAGTCTCGACGGAAACCTACGGCCCGATGGGCTTCTTCGGAACCTCGGCCGCCTCTCCGCACACAGCCGGGGCCATCGCTCTCCTGGTCGGGCGCCTGGGGTTGACCAATCCGATGCAGACGATCGAGATGCTCACGGCGCGTGCCAGGGACGTGTCACCCGCCGGCCGCGACAACATCACGGGGTGGGGACGACTATCCGTTCTGCCGCAATGAGCTGAGGGCCCATCGTGGGCAACCGGCTCGCGAGGAGCATGCTACGCGCCCACTCATCTCGCGTGAATCGGGCCATGCGCATGCCCCTCGCGCGGAAGCCCCGCCGGGCACAGTTCGAGCCCGAAGAAGACCTCCGGGCTCGCTGACTGAGGAGTTCGTCTAGTTGGAGCCGTTAAAGCTGGCGATCGCTTCGGCCTCGTCGCTGTACGACTCGAAGACGCTGATCAGCTGCGTGAATTGCAGGAGATCGCGGATCTTTGCCGTCAAGTGCAACAGCTTCAGGTCGGCTCCGCGGTTGGTCGCGGTCGTGTAGCTCGCCACGAGCTCGCCGACACCGGCGCTATCCATGTAGGTGACCTTCTCGAGGTTGAGGACGATGCACTTCTCCTCCCGATCGAGCAGGTCCCGGATGATCTGCCGCAGACGCACGTCGCCAGAGCCGAGCGTGAGCTTGCCCTTCAGATCAATGATGACCACACCGTCCTCGCGCCGCTCTGTCCACTTCATCTGCTCTCCTCCAGGGTCCGCTTATTGACTCGCCAAGGAAATTGTCGTTGATACCGAGAATAGTCGCAGCTTAATGGCCACTACGCTACCACCGGCTCTGTTTTGCCGCAAATGGAACGATTCCGCCTACCCTGCGGGTATTCGGGGCGTATCAAAAAGGCCCGGAGTTCCTCGATCCGACCTACCCGTCGGTTGAAATGCGCAGCCGACCAGAAAGACTCTCGGCCGACTAGAGAAACCTCAGCCAACCAGCGAGGCAATGGTGTCGACCGCGTGGTCGATCTCCTCGTCGGTCGTGTAGAAGTGGGGCGAAAGCCGGATACCGGCACCCGGGCGAAAGTCAACGAAGATGTCGCGTTCGAGCAACTCGCCGGTCACCTTCTGAGCATCGGGAACGTCGAGCGTCACCGTGCCACCACGCCACTCGTGCTTTCGCGGGGTCCTGACGCTCCAACCATGCTGGCTGGCGGCGGCTATGAGACGATCCGTCTGCCGCAGAGACTTCGCTCGTATCGCCCCCACACCGACCCTGTTGATGATCTCCACGCCGGGACGAGCAGCAAACAATGCTGGAATTCCAGGAGTTCCGTTGAGAAAACGCCAGGCGTCGGTACGGCGCTCCAGCCCCGATGCGTCGAAGCTGAAGGGGCTGACGTGCGACATCCAGCCGGTAATCGACGGTTCGAGCTGATCGGCAAGCTCAGGTTTCACATACAGATAGGAGACGCCCGGCCCGCCACAAAGCCACTTCAGCGTGCCGCCGACCGCGAAATCCACGTCCCATGCATCGACCTCGACGGGCATGACGCCGGTCGACTGATAGACATCGAGGGCAACGTAGGCGCCCACCTCATGGGCCTTCTCGACGATCGCTTGGACATCCTGGACGAACGCGCTCTTGAAGATAACGTGCGAGATCGGCACCAGCGCCGTGTGCTCATCGATCGCATCGAGCATGTCGGTCAGCGGAATCGTGATGCCGTCGTGGGAGGGCACTAGCTGAAGCTTGGCACCGCGGCGTTCCTGCTGACGGTAGAGATAGATGATCGACGGAAAATTCAGCTCCGAGCAGACGATCTTGTTGCGCGGCCCGTCGAAATCGAGACAAGAAGCGATGATCGCTGAAGCCAACGACACGTTCAGGTGGGTGGAGACCGTCCCGGGGCGAGCCCCGAGCAACGGGGCAATCTCATCGCCCAGCCTCAAGGGGAGGTCCCACCAGCCCTCTGTCTCCCAGGACCTGACCCCTTCGGTGGCCCAGCCGTCGGCATAGCTCTTCAGCGAGTCATACACGCCGCGGGGCATAGCGCCCAGGGAATTGGAGATCAGGTACGTGCTGCGTGCGAGGATTGGAAATTCTTCTCGCCAGGCCAGCAGGTCGGTTTCCATTGGAAACTCTTCTGAATGAGGGACGAAACTAAACTAGGTCACAGCCAGATAAAGTATGCGGCACATGTAGTTAAACTATATGGTAATCGATGTGCCTTCCAGGGACCTGACCGATGACTGCCCCGATCCTGACCTTCGGACAAAGCGCCGATCCTGATGACGCCTTCATGGCATGGGCTCTTGCCAGCGGCAAGGTGAGTATCCCCGGCTACGAGGCCCAGGTCCACTTCGACGACATCCAGACCCTCAACGAAATGGCGCTCAATGGCGACCTCGAGCTCACCGCCTTATCGGCGGGGGCCTATCCATTCGTAGCCGATCGATATCGCCTTCTTCGCACCGGCGCCAGCTTTGGGAAGGAATACGGCCCGGTAGTCGTGGGCAGGACTCCACCCACGGAAGTCGGCCCCCGGGCGATCGACAACATGCGCGTGGCGACTCCGGGGCATCAGACGAGCGCGTCAGCGCTGCTTCGTATCCATGCGGGCGACCAGTTCGAGGCCGTGCCGATGCGCTTCGACGCCATCATGGCTGCAGTCGTCGAAGGAGCCGTCGACGCCGGCCTGATCATCCACGAGGGCCAGCTCACCTACAAGGAACAGGGGCTACACCTTCTCTGCGAGCCGGCCCGGGCCTGGTACGAGCGCACCACCCTACCCGTCCCCCTGGGCCTCGTCGGTGTGCGCCGCGACCTCGGCGAATCAGCCTGCCGTCTGGCCGCCGGCGCCTTCAGAGAGAGCATCGAGGCTGCGCGCGCCGATTCCGCAGAGGCCACGGCTTTTGCTGCCCAATACAGTCGCGGCCTGGCCGCCGCCCACCTGCGCACGTTCGTCGATCAGTACGTCGACGGCGCCACCCTCGATATGGGCAACGAGGGGGTAGAAGCCCTACAGCACTTCTACGCCGAAGCCCACGAAGCAGGCATCATCCCCGAGATCCCGCCGCTCGATCTGCTCGATTGACGGTCGGTACGGGGACATCACCTCGGCAGACAGTTCGCGCACATGGCTCGCAGATAACCATGTGGCTGCGTTGCCTTCGCGCTCAAGCGTCTGCTACGGCGATATCCCCGCACCTCCCTGGGCGTCGTGCCTACTTCCAATGGTGGCCGGCGAACAACGACCGTGTACGCCACGAAAAGCCCCCCGCCGCTCTCACGAGATGACCATCAAGCCGGGTGACCCGGACAAGGCAAACGCAAGGCGGTCCGAGTCGTAACCAGATATCTGAGCGCGAACGCCAGGGAGGCACGGGGTAGTCGACAATAGCGGTCTCTCGAGCTCGAATGCGCGGAGGCTCGAGGTGGCCACCGTAGCGGACCCTCGAACTCTGAGCCCAGGACGGCGCGGGGTGATCGCCGTAGCGGACGCTTGAGCGCGGAGGCTACGAACCTGCGGGTTCACCTGTGACCCCATGTGCGCTAACTGTCCGCCGAGGTGATTACCCCGTGCCGACCGAGCATACCGACGCGAACTGTCCGCCGAGGTGATTACCCCGTG
>CALAKE010000583.1 GCA_937922775.1 uncultured bacterium
CGGGATCGAGGTCAGCAAGGCTGACACGGCATTCAGTGTGGAGGACCAGGACTTCGCTGCTGGCAGCTATGTCGTGCGTCTGGACCAGCCGTACTCCCGCGCCGCCGACATGTTACTCGACACCCAGTTCTACAACCCCAACGACACGAGACCCTACGACGATGTCGGATGGACACACGGTCCCTTGTACAACGTCGAGACCGTCAGGATTGAGGACACCGAGATCCTCGACGTGCCGATGCGCCGGCTGGACGAGCTGGTCACTGCTCCGGGAGGCGTCCACGCGACGGCACCCGGGTCGCCGCAGGCCTTTGTTGTTAATTACAACGCCGACAACAACCTGGCCGCCTTTCGTTTCGCGCACCCGGATCTCGTTATCGACGCGGCGGAGGAGTCCTTCAGTCTCGAGGGTAGTGAATTCTCGGCTGGCTCATTCATCATCCGAGCGAGCAGCAACAATTCGGACCTGGCCTCGGTGCTCGACGATGCCGGCGAGAGGTATGGCTTCACCGCGTTGACGGCAGCGAGTGCGCCGGATGTGTCCACCCACCGCCTCGAAGTGCCACGCGTTGCGGTGATGCACACATGGCAATCGACCCAGACCGAGGGCTGGCTGCGCGTTGGCCTGGACGAGTACGGCATCCCTTACGACTACATCTCCGTACATGAGGCGCGGGACAATCCCCACCTGCGCGAGAGATACGATGTCATTGTGTTCGGTCCGTCGTCCGGCGATGCCCTGAGCATCATGCGCGGCGTTACGGGCGCAGATCCGATGCCGTGGAAGAGGACCGAGCTCACGCCAAACCTCGGCCACATGGACGAGACCGACGATATGCGCGGCGGCCTGGGCTTGGAGGGAGTTCTGCACCTCGCGAACTTCGTCGAGCAGGGCGGGGTGTTGGTAACGCTGGCAAACAGCGCGTCGCTTCCGATCCATTTCGGTCTCGCCGAGGGTGTTTCTATCAAGTCGACTCCGACCTTGTGGGCTCGTGGAGGAGTCTTCAAGACGCACATGACCGATAGCTCGAGCCCAATCGGCTACGGCTACGATGGAGATCTGGGTGTCTATTTCAACACCGCTCCCGTTTTTCAGCTGGGCGGCGGGGGAGGAGGCCGATTTGGCCGTAGGCCTACTGCAGCCACTGGGCCGGCAGAGCCCGGTGACACGACGTCGCGTGGCAGTGGTCGCGGCACGGCGGATGAAAGAGACATCATCCAGGGACGGCCGCGGGACATGGGACAGGCGGCTGTCGAGGAATACCAGCGCAAACGAAGAGAGGAAGGCGAAAGCGAGCCCAGGCCGGCTGCGCCGGTGAGCCCGGTGCGTACCGTCTTCCGATTCGCGCCGAAGCCGGCGGATCTACTCATCAGTGGCGGACTGCAGAACGGCAGGGAGTTGGCAAACGCCCCCGCTCTCGTGGACGTTTCCCTGGGAGAGGGCCACGTCGTCATGTTCAGCTTCAACCCCTTCTGGCGTGGGCAGACCCTCGGTTCGTACGCACTGCTGTTCAATACCCTCATGCACTACAACAATTTGGACGCCGGTCTCGAGGTTGAAGAGACGATGGAGGACTCCTAGACGCACGGCTCTGGTTTGCAGGCTAGAATGTGCCGAACAGCTTCTTTCTCAGGAGGATTTGTAATGCGGATTCGGATTGGTTCAGTGGCGTTGGTCGCAGTCGTTTCTCTCATCTGTTCTTTGCCGGCCCTCGGCTGCCAGGCGGCGACGGATGTGTCTGGCGACTGGGTGTTGACCTGGAATTTCGGCGGTGAGTCCAGGGACGTTGATCTTCTCCTGGAACAGACCGAGGAAGGACTTCACGGAGCCTGGGTTGGCCCCTACGGTGGTGCGCCGATGGAGGTGAACGGTACGCTCGAGGAATACGCAATCACGCTCGTGATCGTGATGCCCCCCACCGCCTCTAGCCCTGAGATCACCCTCACCCTCACCGGAACGGTCGAAGGCGACGGGATGTCGGGCAAGTTGGATTTCGACGGTATCGCCGAAGGAACATGGAGCGCGAGCCGGCCTGAGTAGTTTCTCTTCTCTCCGAGCAGCGGAGCTCGGAGCGAGCAAGGAATAGCGGAAGCCCCGCGCCGGGTTGCCGGCGCGGGGCTTTCTGTCGCTCGTTTCTCTTGTTGCCCTAGCGACCCGGCCGAGTGGGCATCTCCAGCGCTTCGCCAGGTTCCGGTCCGATGCCGGGCGCATACACCTGGCTAACCAGTGCCGGAACACGGTTGGTAATCAGATCGTTGAGCCCTTCGATGATCGCTGGGGCCTTGGCCCAGGCGTTGTCGATCTGCCAGAGCTGATCCTCGGTCGGCGGGGAGTGCGATCTCTCGATCGCACCAAAGGCCGAGGAGCCCGCACGCATGACGTTCATCTGCTGGCGCAGCTCACGTAAGGTGGAGTTGATCTGTCTGGCCTCGTCCGACAGAGCATCGGGTGCCGTGTCGCTGGAATCCAAAACGTCGCGTAAAGTGCTCACCTGTTCGGATATCGCGCGTGCCGCCCGGAAAGCATCGAAGGCAGGTCGAGCCAGGGCGAACGAATCCAGTATCGCGCGGTGACGCGCCCGCCGATCGGTGTCGCTGATCTCGATGCGCGGGTCGCCGCGCACCTCCACGCGCGTGCTCAGCGTCTGACCGCCCGCCTCGAGCCGCAGGGTATAGGTGCCGGGCAGTACCGACGGCCCACGAGCGCCACCGCCGAAAGAACCACCGCCGCGGCCACCACCGCCGAAAACGTCACGAGCCTCATCGGCATCGTAGGGAGGGTCCATGCGAAGGTCCCACATGACCTCGTTCACCCCGGCGACAGA
>CALAKE010000584.1 GCA_937922775.1 uncultured bacterium
TCCACGAGGGTGCGTACTTCTACTTCGGCGATGTCCACGCGCGACAGGGCGACGGGGAAATCTCCGGCACGGGCCTCGAGACCAGCGCCGAGGTGACCTTCGAATTCGACCTCATCAAGGGTCAGGCAATCGCCTGGCCACGCCTCGAAAATGACACCCACATAATGGTGCTCGGCAGCGTGCGACCTTTGCAGGACGCCATGCGCATCGCCTACGTCGAACTCGTGCGCTGGCTCGAAGCGGACTATGGCTTCGATCTGTGGGAGGCTTACCAGGTCGTCTCGCAGGTCGGCACGGTGCGAGTAGCCAACATCGTCGACCCCAACTACACGGTGGTGGCCAGGTTTCCGAAGAACCTGCTGCCAGACTAGCCGAGGTTCAAATGCCCTCCCAAAGCGACCTTCGGGTCGACTCGCGTTGCTCGGCGCGCGGGGATGTAGTTGGCCAGCAAGGCAACGACGGCTAGGAACACGAGAACAACGAAGTAGGTGAGTGGGTCCGCTGTGCCGATGCCGTACAGCATGCTCGCGAGGGCTCTGCTCGCCACCAGTGACGCCGCCAGGCCGATTCCCAGGCCGATCGCGGCCAGAAGCATGCCTTGGCCAATCACCAGACGGAGCACGTCGCCAACCTGCGCTCCTAGAGCGAGGCGAACACCGAGCTCTTGGGTGCGCTGTGCCACCGCGTACGACATGACACCGTAGATTCCAACGGTGGCCAAGATCAGGGCAATGCCCGCGAACAATCCCATCAAGAACGAATTGAAGCGCGGCTGGGCAACATTAGCCGAGACCAGACCGCCCATGGCCTGGAGGTCGTAAACCGGCACATCGGCGTTGATCACGGCCACAGTGTCCCGCATGGCTCCAGCGAGCGACATCGGATCCACCGATGTCCGCACGACGAGGGTCCTATCGCGAACGACCCACGGCCACGTATTACCGACCTGGTCGACTGGCTGATACATCTC
Organism: uncultured bacterium; assembly: GCA_937922775.1. Classification (GTDB taxonomy): domain Bacteria; phylum Acidobacteriota; class UBA890; order UBA890; family UBA890; genus CALAKE01. The sequence continues at coordinate 971 of CALAKE010000584.1, forward strand.
GGTCCGCGAGTCCTCGCCGATGTCCAGAAGCTTCGCATCGGCGACGACACCCACAATCTCGAGCCAGGGCCCGAAGCTGCCAGGACTCGTGTAGAGACGCAGTCGCTGTCCGACTGGATCCTCGTCCGGCCACAGCCGCTGGGCCATCGTCTGGTTGATCACCATCACGCCGGGCGCATCGAGTCTGTCGCCGTCGCTGAATTCTCTTCCTCGGACCAAGGGGATTCCCATGGATCCGAAGTAGCCGGGAGAGACCAGCCGGAAGTCCGAGTGGCGGTTCGCGGCCGCGGCGTTGCCGAATCCCAACTCGCTCAAAGGGGGCCGACCCTCGATGTCGAAGATCGTGTCACCAGCAGGCCCCGCAAGGGGCGCGCTGTTGACCGCTCCTGCGCTGACAACACCAGGGAGAGTCTCGATGTCAACGATCAACCGGTCATAGAAAGCCGTCAGGTCGACAGCGTCGGGGTACACCGCGGCCGGAGGTGCGACGCGAAATGTGAGCAGGTTGTTCACCTCAAAACCCGGATCAACACTGCGCAGCTCGGTGAAGCTCCTCACCAGCAAGCCGGCACAGAGGACGAGAACTACGGCAAGAGCGATCTCCGTCACCACCAGGCCCCTTCTGAGGAATTGTCGGCCGTGTCCTTCCGTTGCCCCCCTACTCTCTTGCTTGAGCGTCCGGTTGATATCCAGTCGGGTCGCCTGCATCGCCGGACCGGTTCCGAATGCGACGGCTGCCAGGAGAGAGATCAATGAGGTGAACGCCAGGACCCGTCCGTCAATGCCCACCTCCTGCGAACGCGGCAGGTCAGCGGGGCTCATGGCGATCAACATGTCGGTTCCCCAGTACGCGATCAGGACACCCGAGAGGCCGCCCAAGGCCGCCAGGATGAGGCTCTCGACCAACAACTGGCGCACGATCTGTGCCCGGCCAGCACCCATGGCGGCACGCACGGCGATCTCTCTGCGGCGCACCTCTCCCCTCACGAGCAGCAAGTTGGCAACGTTGACACAGGCGATCAACAGCACGGCGGCGACCGCAACGAGCAACACGAGCAGGGCGGGCCTGATTTCTCCCACCATTGCGCGCTGCAGTGGCTCGATCCCGATCCAGATTTCTTCCGCCGACGCACCCAGGTAGATGTCGGGACGCTCGTCGTTGATCTGCTCCATGAACCGACGGGCCTCTGCCGCGAGGCGATCAACATCGGAACCAGGAGCCAGGCGACCGACAACCGTGAGGTAGTGGTTGCCAACTGACGGGTCACTACGATCAAAGACGTTCGGCACCCAGAGCGTGGCGCGCTGAGTAGAAAGATTGTCGATCGGGTGGTGGAACCCCGCCGGCATGACCCCGACAACCGTCGTTGGCTGATCGTTGAGAAGAACCTGATCGCCAACGATCCCCGGATCGGCCGCGAATCGTTGTTGCCAAATACTGTGGCTCAAGATCACCACTGCATCAGCGTCCGGCTCGTCTTCTCCCTGCTGGAAGAATCGCCCGAGCTCTGGCTCGACTCCCAAAGCCGGGAACATGTCGACGGTCACCGCAGCCGCCATGACCCGTTCCGGCTGACCGCCTCCTCCCAGGGTCAGGGAACCCGAGATGAGGCCACCGACCTCCTCGAGCTCCTCGCTCTGTCTCTCGAACAACCCCAGCTGCAACTCGGTGATGCCGAACACCTCCGAATCGAGGAAGTGAGTCCTGAGCGTTACGAGCTCGTCAGCCTCTGCATAGGCCAGGGGTTGCAGCAGAACTCCGTCGACAACGCTGAAGATCGCCGTGTTCGCGCCAATACCCACCCCCAAAACGACGATGGCGATCGCGCTGAACAGCGGGCTCTTCAAGAGCATCCGCGCGCCATAGCGAAAGTCGGTCCACAATGCGCTCATCTGTCCTCCGATCGTGGCCGCTGAACCGAGATTCGACCTGATTTGACTGCCCATCTGCTGCCCCAACCGGGCCGCTCGGCGTTCACGTAGTCCCGCTGATATCAGGTCGATCGATTCGCGCGACAGGGTCCTCAAGTCTCCGAGGACTCCGGACATGGACTCACTGCACAGGGAGCGGAAGTCTTCTGTCATCGCAGCACCGAACTCGCGTCGAAAGGGGCGTGGAAAGGCCAACAGCAGAAGGCGGTATCCTGCTGCCGCCCAGCACGCCCGTCGTTTGCGAGTCGGTATCTTCGTCACCGCGGCACCATTCCTCTTGCTCAGTCCTCCGCCGCCTCGGCCGGCAGTAGCTCGCGCTCGCGTGCCAGCCCAACGACCCGCTGCAAGCGCGCCGCTTCGGCCTGCGCCACCCTCAGGCCCAACGGCTGGAGCCGGTAGTAGCGCCGACGTTCATCGCCCTCGTTGGCCGCATCTACCTCAGCCTCTGCCTCCTCGATGAGACCCTGCGTGAGGAGCCGTTTGATAGCGGTATAGAGCGTTCCGGTGCCCAGTCGAATCTCTCCCGCCGTTCGCTCGCGCACGTCGACGATGACACCGTAGCCATGCTTCTGGCCGCCGGCGAGTGCAAGGAGAATGTGAAACACGGCAGGGGTAAGGGGCAGGTGGTCACGCGGATCCTCGTTGGCTCCGCTCATCTGGTTCTCCTCTCGTTGTTCTTCAAGCTTCGGGTAGCGCTCTCGATCATGGTGACGGTTCCGGTCGGTCAATAAGTCGCGTGTCGATACATCAATACTATATACATCACTGATCAATGCATCAACCGGAGATCTACGCGCTCTGCCCTCTTTCTCGATTCGAGCTAGAGTTTTCATGCTGGGCCCCGTTTGGCCCGCCCGAGGATTGCCAATATTCGAGGAAGATGCTGCAGGGCCATGCCTGCGGAATTGGGCCTCTCTGTCGATTTCATGTAGGCTAGTGACTACTTCGCTGAATGCTCATGTAGCTCAACTTACGCAGATCCATCCCGCCGGAGGGGCCCCCCATACTCGCGCCTCCCGGGGAACCCCCTAGAACCGGAGTCGATTCCATGGTTGTAACCGAGAAGGTCAAAAAGATCCTCGCCAACTACGAGAGTGATTGCCCGGGCACCAAGGCGAATCTGGCCCGCATCCTCATGCAGGGCCGCCTGGGTGGATCGGGCAAGTTGATCATTCTCCCCGTGGATCAGGGCTGGGAGCACGGCCCGGCGCGAAGCCATGCCCCCAATCCCGCGGGCTATGACCCGCACTATTTCCCTCAGTTGGCGCTCGACGCGGGAATGAGCGCCTACGCGGCACCCCTGGGCGCCATCGAGGCAATCGCGGACACCTACGCGGGCCAGATTCCCCTGATCCTCAAGGTCAACAGCGCCAACAGTCTTGCGCCGAACAACATCGACTACAATCAGGCGATTACCGGCTCCGTCATGGACGCCATCCGCCTCGGCTGCGCCGCCATCGGATTCACCATCTATCCAGGCTCCGAAAACGCCTACGAGATGATCGAGGAGATCCGCGAGATGGCAGAGGAGGCCAAGGCTTTCGGCCTCGTGGTGATTATCTGGTCGTACTCGCGTGGCGGCTTTCTCACCAAGGAAGGCCAGACCGCCATTGACATCGCTGGCTACGCCGCTCACATGGCCGCTCAGCTCGGCGCCCACATTATCAAGGTGAAGCTGCCCAGCGATCACCTCGAGCTCGATGCCGCCAAGAAGGTGTACGAGGAGTACGAGATCCCGGTGGCAACTCCTGCCGATCGCGTCCGCCACGTCATGCAGTGCGCTTTCAACAGCCGTCGCATGGTGGTCTTCTCCGGCGGAGCCGCCAAGGGAGCCGATCAGGTCTTCGAGGACGCCCGCGCGATTCGCGACGGCGGCGGCAACGGCTCGATCATCGGTCGCAACAGCTTCCAGCGCACCAAGGAGGACGCGCTGGAGATGCTCGACAAGATCATCAAAATCTACCTGGACGAGGAGTAGTCACCAGAAGGAAACGCTCGACGAAGGCAAACTCAATTCCAGAAGTGAGGGCAGAAGATGCGCATTGGTGTTTTGACTGGTGGAGGTGACGTTCCTGGCCTCAATCCGTGCATGAAGGCTGTGGTTAACAGGGGCACCGAGGAAGGCCTGGAAGTCATCGGCTTTCGTCGGGGCTGGGCGGGGCCGCTGAACTATAACCCGGCCCTTTCCCTCGAGGAGAACTCGGATTGGGCGTTGCCACTCACGCCCGACACGGTTCGTCCCATCGATCGCACCGGCGGTACCTTCCTGCACACGTCACGCACCAATCCCGGCAGGGTGCGCCCGCAGGATCTTCCCGAGATGCTTGCCGACACGTACCCGATCGAGGATGGCCAGGAAACAGTCGACTGCACGCCCCACGTTCTCGAGGTGATGGAATCGCTCGGCATCGACGCGATGGTGCCCATCGGCGGCGACGACACGCTCTCGTATGGCGTCCGGATGCACGAGGAAGGGCTTCCGGTGGTAGCCATCCCCAAGACGATGGACAACGACGTCTTCGGCACGGACTACTGCATAGGCTTCAGCACGGCTGTCACCCGCAGTGTGCTGTATATCGACCAGCTGAGAACTGTTGCGGGAAGTCACGAGAGGATTGCCTTCGTCGAGCTTTTTGGCCGCAACTGCGGGCAAACGGCGCTATTCACCGGCTACCTCGCTGGAGTGGACCGGGTGCTGCTCCCGGAGGTCCCGTTCGACGTGAACATCCTGTCGGAAATGGTGATCAAGGACCGCAAGAGGAACCCGAGCAACTACGCCATCGTCGTCGTCTCTGAAGGGGCGATCATGAAGGATGGCGAGGTCATCGAGTCGGGAGAGAAAGATGCCTATGGGCATCGCAAGCTGGGCGGAATCAACGACATCGTCGCTGAGGAGGTCAAGGAACTGACGGGAATCAATGTCCTGAAGCAGCGTATCGCCTACCTGATGCGCTCGGGTGTGCCCGATTCTCTCGACCGTATGGTAGCGATCTCGTACGGCATTCTGGCCGTTCAGGAGATCAAGGCTGGGCGTACTGGTCAGATGGTGTCGCTCCAGAACGGCAACTACACAACTGTCCGGGTGGAAACCTGCGTGCAGGGAAAGAAGCTGGTGGACGTGGAACAGTTGTACGAGACGACTGCCTACCGGCCCCGCATTCGGCATCCGCTGGGCAAGCCGATGTTCCTGTACTAGTCGGGAGCGCGGAGAGCGACACCCGCTGCGGCATGCGGCGCCTGCCCGATGTCAGCGTTGCACCGGGCGCTGGTACTCCACCGTAGTGTCGATGATGCCGATCTCGACACGACGATTGCGCGCGTGCGCCTCGGGTGAATCCCCTTCGGCCAATGGCATGGACTCACCGAAACCCTGAACCGTCATGATCTCACGGCTCAGACCCGCTTCGACCATGTAGTCGGCCACCGCCTGCGCACGGCGCTGCGACAAAGACAGGTTGTAATCCTCAGTGCCGACCTCATCGGCGTGCCCGAATATCTGTAGCAAGAAACCGTCCGCGGTCAGCAAGATTCCGACGACACGACTGATCAGCTCCCGGTCCTTGGGCCTCAGGTCGGCTTTGTCGAACTCGAACTCGATGCGATCGCTGCCCAGGGTCATCACCATGCCGATGGCCGTGCGCCTCGTTTCGACGATTTGATTGAGAGCTTGAAAAAGGCGATTCAGCTCCTGCTCCCGCTGCGCCCTGAGGTCTTCCAGCTCCTGCCGCGCCTGTCGCGCCTCATGGCGGGCGTTTTCAGCCTCAGACTGCGCCAGGTTTGCGTTCCGCTGCGCCTCAGCCTCGAGCTCCTGCGCTCTGATCCGCTCCTGTTCGGCCTGCGTGCGCTCCTCTTCCGCCTGGGTCCGGCCGGCATCGGCCTCCCGCGCCCGAGCGGAGGCTTCCTGTGCCTGACCTTCGGCTATTTCCGCCCTGAGAATCGCATCCGCCGCAACACGATCGGCCTCTGCTGCCCGTTGCTCCGCCTC
>CALAKE010000585.1 GCA_937922775.1 uncultured bacterium
GCCGAGATCAGATCGGGGCGCAGACCATCGACGATGATGATCACCAGGTGCCCGTCCGGGCCCAGCGGGACCGGGAGGTCGAACAGTCTCTCTTGCGTGCTGACGACGCCGCGGTCGTACCGGGAGATGCTCGCCCTGGCAGTGCCCACTGCGCTGGCGATCGCGATTATCGCTATGGCGAGAGGCGCCAGTGATTTGCACCTGGCCGGTGAGCGAGAGGCGTCGCGGCACTCCAGGGGAAGCGGTACTTCCCCCATGCCGCCAGCGCTGCGCGGGGCAAGAACGTCGCGTTGAGTGTGTGTTTTGCCGCCCACTGGCCCTCCCATTGCCTGTCGAATGGGCATTCGGTGGCGAGAGCCTACAGATCCGTGGGCCGAGAAGACAATGGAGGGGCTCGACAAAGGCGAGGGAGTCGAACCCTCACGGGCGCAAATCGGGTGATCCGGAGGAGAGGAACCCGCCATCACTCGGGTGTCTGCTGTTTGGTCGGTACGTCCAAACGAGCATTATTCGGCCTAACTGGACGGCGCCCGCGGCGGCGACGGTGGACAGTCCGACGCCAATCGGGTACTAACTTCCGTTGGTTGCCCCTTTCCCGGGGGCCGCGACGCCTCTCGGTTCTTTCAATCGCACGACAGTGAGGAACGAGCCCATGTTTGCTCATCACAGCCTGCTGAAAATCGGTCTCATCTCAGTCATCTGCACCGTCGCCCTGGTGCTGGGCGCCACCTCCCGGACGGTCGCCGCGCCCGGCGAGGCGGAGGCACTCATTTCGGTCGCCGCGGCGCAAGATCGTGGCACCCGATTCCTGCGGCAGCCGGATGTCAGCACGGGTGGCATCGTCTTCGTGCACGCAAACGACCTGTGGCGGGTGGGCCGTGACGGCGGTGAGGCCATACGCCTGACGAGCTCCGAGGGGGCGGAAACCGACCCGGCTTTCAGCCCCGATGGCCGATGGATCGCCTTCAGCGGCCAGTACGGGGGAAACACCGACGTATACGTGATTCCGGCGACGGGCGGGCAACCGCGGCGCCTGACCTGGCACCCCGGCGAGGACGCGGTGCAGGGCTGGACGCCAGACGGCGACATCCTCTTCCGTTCGGGCCGCGAGGCGCAGCCGACAATGCTGTGGAAGCTCTTCGCCGTGCCGCCGGAGGGCGGTTTGCCGAAGGCGCTGGCCCTGCCGCAGGCCTACCTCGGCCAGATGTCGGCCGACGGCCGCATGGTTGCCTACCAGGAGATCGGCTACTGGGACCCCGAGTGGCGCAACTATCGCGGCGGCCAGGCGCAGCCCATCAGCATCGTGTCGACGGCGACCTGGGAGCGGATGACGCCGCCCTGGGAGGGTGAGCGGCAGATGGATCCAGTGTGGATGGATGGCACCGTCATCTACATGTCGGAGCGCGATTACGCCAGCAACATCTGGTCGTTCGACCCGGCGACGGGAACCGAAAAGCAACTCACCTTCCACTCCGACTTCGACGTCAAGAGCGTGGGCGCGGGTGATGGAGTGGTGGTCTACGAGCAGGCCGGCTTTCTGCACGCACTCGATCCGGGCAGCGGACAGACGCGGCAGCTGGTGATCCACGTGGCCGGCGATTTCAACTGGGCCCGGTCGCGCTGGGAAGACGTGTCTCCGGGCCAGCTCTCCGGTTCCCGCCTGTCTCCAACCGGCAAACGCGCTTTGTTCACGTACCGCGGCGAGATCTTCAGTGTTCCTGCCGAGGAAGGTAGCTGGCGCAATCTGACCCGCACCCCCGGCACTGCCGACCGTAGCCCGGCGTGGTCCCCTGACGGCTCGCGCATTGCCTGGTTCAACGACGCAGGCGACGAGTACGGCCTGATGATCGCCGATCAGAACGGCGCCAACCAGCGCCGCATCTCCATCGCTGATCCCACCTTCTACTTCCAGCCGGAATGGTCGCCGGACAGCTCGCGTCTGGCCTTTACCGACACCGACTACCGGGTGCTGATCCTCGACGTGGAGACGGGCGGGGTCACGCACGTCGACACCGACCGCTACGCCCATCCAGAACGATCGATGAACCCGGTGTGGTCGCCCGACTCCCGTTGGATCGCCTACGCGCGCCGCCTCGACAACCAGCTACGCGCCATCTTCGTGCACAACACCAACTCGGGCGAGACGCGCCAGCTCACCGACGGCATGGCCGACGCCATTACACCGGTGTGGGACGCCTCGGGGAAATACCTCTACTTCCTCGCCTCCACAGACTACGGCCTCAACACGGGCTGGCTCGACATGACGTCGTATGATCGTCCGGTCACGCGCACGTTGTACGTCACGCTGCTGGCCGCCGAAACGCCCTCCCCCTTCTTGCCACAGAGCGACGAGGAAGACACCGCGGATGACGCGGGCGACGATGCTGGCGATGACGATGCGGAGAGGACCGGAAGCGATGACACCTCCGGGGGCAGCGACAGCTCAGCCCAAGGTGACTCTGGGGCTGGAGGGGGAAGCCAGGATGTCGAGGCCGTGGACATCGACTTCGACGGCATCGCGCGCCGGTTCATCGACGCCCCTGATCTGCCCGCACGCAACTATACCGGGCTGGCAGAGGGCCCTGAGGGCAGCGTGTTCGTGGCCGAGGTGGTACCGAATGAGGGAATCGTGTTGCGCAAGTACACCCTCGACGACGCTGAGGCGGACACCTTCCTCGAGGGCTTCCAGGCAGTGCAGATATCGCATGACCGCAAGAAGCTGCTCTACCGACGCGGCGGCTCGTGGAGCATCGTCGACACCGCTCGCAAGCCGGCACCCGGCGACGGGCAGCTCGAACTGGGCAACCTGCGGGTGCGCGTGGAACCCCAGGAGGAATGGGCCCAGATGCTGCGCGACGGCTGGCGCTTCATGCGCGACTTCTTGTACGTCGACAATCAGCACGGCGCTCCCTGGGACGACGTTTGGGACTGGTACTCCGAATGGCTGCCGGACCTCCGCCATCGCTCCGATTTCAACCAGCTACTCGACATGCTCTCAGGAGAGATCGCCGTCGGCCATTCATACGTACGCGGGGGCGACTACCCCGACCTCGACAACCCTCGCACTGGCTTACTCGGCGTCGACCTCGACGAGGAGGACGGTTTCTACCGCATCACGCGCATCTACACGGGGGAGGATTGGTCACCCGGCACGCATGGTCCGTTGTCGATTCCCGGCATGCAGGTCGAGGAAGGCGATTACCTGCTGGCGATCGATGGGCGCGAGGTGCGCGCCGGGGTGAATCCCTTCGAGCTGCTCGAGGGTACGGCAGGACGCGCGATCACCATCTCGGTGTCGTCATCGCCGTCCGTGGAGCAAGCCCGGCACGTGGTCGTCGAGCCGGTGGGGAGCGAGGCGGGGCTGCGCCGTAATGCCTGGGTCTCCGCCAACCAGCGGCGCGTCGACGAGCTCAGTGGCGGCCGGCTCGCCTACGTTTGGCTTCCCAATACCGGCACCGGCGGATACTCCTACTTCAACCGCATGTACTTTGCCCAGCAGGACCGGCAGGGAGCGGTGATCGACGAGCGCAACAACGGTGGCGGCTCGGCCGCCGACTACATCGTTGACGTTCTCGCTCGCGAGCTCACCGGCTACTTCAACTCGCGCGCCGGTGATCGCAAGCCGTTCACCCAGCCCATGGCCGGGCTGTGGGGGCCGAAGGTCATGGTCATCAATGAGCGCGCCGGGTCGGGTGGCGACCTGATGCCCTTTCTGTTCAGGTTCAAGGGCGTAGGCCCGCTGGTGGGGACACGCACCTGGGGAGGTCTAGTCGGCACGTGGGACACCCCGCCGCTGATCGACGGCGGCAGGTTCGTCGCCCCACGCGGCGGCTTCTTCAATGTGGACGGCGAGTGGGACGTCGAGGCCGAAGGAATCGCTCCCGACATCGAGGTGCGCAATGATCCGTTGCCGGTCATCAACGGCGGCGATCCGCAGCTAGAGGCGGCTGTACGAGAGGCACTACGGCTGCTCGAGACAGAAGAGGTGATCTTGAAACCAGAGCCCGCTGCGCCTGTGCGCTACCGGAGGCCACGCGGCGGTGGGCAGTAACCGTTCGGGTCTGCGGAATCACGTCGAGGTGTTGTGCACTGGCGGTCAAGATGCTTGATCTGAATGTCCACGAGCGGGAGTACGACCAGCCGATCGAGCAGGTCGGGGCACTCATCGACACCCTCGCCTCGAGGAGGGACCAGTTGTGGCCGACAGACATTTGGCCACCAATGGAATTTGACCGGGAACTGGCGATCGGAGCCGTTGGCGGACACGGCCCGATCCGATACGAGATTCAGGCTTACGAGCCTGGCCGGCGGATCCGCTTTCAGTTCCTCGGGCCCTCCGGCTTCGACGGCTTCCACGAATTCGACGTTGGCGTGAGCTTCTCCGGCAGAACCGTCCTGCAGAACACGCTCGAAATACGGCCCCGAGGGGTGGCCAGGCTGACATGGCCGCTCATCTTCCGCCCAATGCACGATGCGCTGATGGAAGACGCCCTGGCGCGCGCCCAGGTATCACTGGGCGTTGATCCTGACATTCAGGAATGGTCGCCACGCGTTCGACTTCTTCGGTGGGTTGTTTCCGGCGGCAAGGCGCGACCGCAGGAAGGCGCGAGGTGGCTTGGCACGAGCTGACAAGGCTAGGCTCAGTTTGGCCGACGAATCTCGCCTCTACCGGAGGATGCACTCCAACGCGTCGATGAGGCGCAGGGTTTCGTCCTCCGTGTTGTAGTGCGCAAAGCTGATGCGAAGGACACCGTCGTCGGTGTCTATACCCAGCTTTCGCAGAAGGCGGAACGAGTAGAAATGGGTGCCGCTGGTGGCGATGTTCCTTTCGGCGAGCAATGTGGCCAGGACCTTGGCCGGATGCTTTTCAGCCACGAATGAAACATTCGCCTCGCGACCGTCAACCGTCGTCCTCCCGATGATGCGGACGGGCAAATGGCTGAGCGCGTCAAGCAACAAGGCACACAGCGATTGTTCGTGTTGGTGCATCAGACCCGAGATGGCTCTCGCCTTCTGCTCGAGCGACCGCGCTGGCGAATCGAAATGATGATCGTGCAGCGTCTCGAAGTAGTCTCCCAGTCCGGCCAGCGCGGCGATGGCTGCGTGGTCGGGGCCGGCGGCGTCCAAATGGGCCGAAGGTGTTCCTACTTTGAAGAAATGGCACTGCGGCGCGAGCTGCTCGAGAAAACCCGGATCGACGTACAGCACACCCAGATGCGTTGCGAACGTCTTGTACGTGCTGAAATCGTAAGCGTCCGCCTCGCTCGCCAGCACGTCGGGCCACGTGTGCGGAGCATACGAGACGCCATCGACCACCACTCGCGCCCCGACTCCTCTCCCGGCTTGAACAATCTCGCGGATCGGATTGATGCTTCCGAGAATGTTCGAGCTGTGGGTAACGCTGACAATCTTCGTTCTCGCGTTGAGGCCTTTCTCGAGCTCTGCCAGCTCCAGCTCTCCCGTCGCCGGGTTGACTGGCCATAGACGGAAGGTTGCACCGGTACTGCTCGCTACTCGCTCCCAGCCACCGATATTCGCCTCGTGGTCCTGTTCGGAGACGAGGATTTCGTCGCCTGGCTCGAGTAGTGCGGCACAGGCGTTACCCAACGTGTTGAAGTTCTGGGTTGTCGAAGGGCCCAGTGTGAGAGTTGATTCCGGAACTCCCAAGAGGGCGGCGATCACGCTTCGGCCGATGCCCATCTGTTCACTCGCGGCACCGGCCACCGCATTGTGGGTATAGGGCTGCACCTTGTTCTCGCGATAGAAGCGCGTCAGTCGGTCGACTACCGCACCGCACGGGAACGTCCCCCCCGCATTGTCGAAGAAAGCCCAGTGCTTCGACAGCTCCGTCTCGAAGAACGGAAACTGGTGGCGGACGAAGTCGAGGTCGAGGGCCTGTTGGTCATTCTCGGGAGTCATGGCGGACCTTCTTCTCTTGGATATCTCGCTTCTTCGCAGTGCCTGCGCGAGAAACCTAACCCAAAGGCCGGATTCTCGCGAACAACCAAGCACCCGTACACCTCCAAATCCTGGCGCCACCAGCATTCCTCGCGACTTCCACGCCGCAAAGAGGCGGCGGAGAAGTTCCTCGCTCGGGGCTGACATGAGACACGAAGCTGTTACCGTATTCCCATGACCGACAACGCTTCCCATCCCGAGGATCCGGCCAACTCGGGCACTCCTCCCCCCGAGGTTCCAAGTGACTTCGCCCCGTGGCGCGCCAAGCTACACGAGGTGATCTTCGAGGCCGACACGCGGGCGGGCAAGGCGTTCGACGTGGTGTTGTTGATCGTCATCCTGGTCAGCATCGTCACGGTGAGTCTGGAAACGGTCGAGCCCGTGCAGCGTCGATACGGCGGCCTGCTGGTGACGATCGAGTGGACGATTACCGCCCTGTTCACCATCGAGTACGTGTTGCGGCTGCTGTGCACAGGCAACCCGGGGCGTTATGCGACGAGCTTTTTCGGCATCGTCGACCTGCTCGCCGTTGTGCCCACCTACCTGAGCGTTCTGATTCCCGGCTCGCAATCGCTCGTCGTCATCCGCTCGTTGCGCCTGTTGCGTGTGTTTCGGGTCTTCAAGCTTGGGCACTTCCTCTCCGAGGCCGCCAGCCTGCGCCGCGCGGTGTGGCAGGCGCGCGGCAAGATCGTCGTCTTTCTCACCACCGTGCTGATCGCGGTGACGATCATGGGCTCGGCGATGTACCAGGTGGAAAACTTCGATCAGCCCTCCGAGCAGTTCACCTCGATCCCCCAGGGGATGTACTGGGCGATCGTGACGATGACCACCGTGGGATACGGAGACATCGTGCCCGAGACCGCGCTCGGCAAGTTCCTGTCGGCCATCCTCATCATCATGGGCTACAGCCTCATCATCGTGCCCACGGGCTTCGTCTCGGCCGAGCTGGTCGGGGCCAAGGTGACCACCCGACCGGTGTCGACGCAAACGTGCTCGAGCTGCATGCTCGAGGGACACGACGTCGACGCGGCGTTCTGTAAGAACTGCGGCACTCGCCTCTGAGTCGCTGGGTCAAACCGGTGGAGGTTTGCAGGCTAGATCCGCGTGCGCCAGCTCGTCTCCGCGGATTCAGCCGCTTCTGTTTCGGGGCGCGGATTACTCTTCTCGAAGCTCTGCCACCATGCTGATGCGTCAGCCGGTGTCCAGCCTCCGGCGCCGGCGCACGCCAGCAGCGAGTCGCGCATCTCGCGGGCGCTGGCCGGTCGATCTCCGGGAGCCTTTGCCAAACCCTTCAAGACGATAGCTTCGAGATCGGCCGGCACCGATGCGTTGTGCTCCGACGGCGGCACCGGACGTGCGGATTGGTGGAGCCGCAGGAGCTCGGCCACGGTGGATGCCTCGAAAACCGGCTTGCCGGCGAGCAGATAGTAGCCAACGACAGATAGGGAGTAGAGGTCCGACATCGGCCCGACGCGGTCGTCGTCCAGCGCCTCCGGAGCCATCGTTTCTGGAGTGCCGACAATCACCTGCTGACCTGACCGCTGGGTGGATGGGCTGGCCGCATCCTTCACCAATCCGAAGTCGAGGATCTTCACGACGTCCATTTCGCCACCCTGCTCGCAGAGCATGATGTTGGCCGGCTTGATATCTCGGTGCACAATCCCCTTGGCGTGCGCCTCGCCGAGCGCGGCACACGCGTGTGATAGCACATGGATCACTCGAGCCATGGGCATGGGCCCGTCGAGCTCGACGATCTCCCTCAGGTTGGCCCCCACCAGGTACTCCATGGCGTAGTAGAAGATGCCATCAGCGGTGTGCCCATAGTCGAAGATCGACACCGTATTGGGATGGCTCAGCCGGCTGGTCTGTCGCACCTCCTGCTCGAATCGGCGCAGTGTCGCCTCGCCAGCAATCTCCGGCCGCAGTAATTTCACCGCGGTCGGTCGCTTCAAAAGGGCATGTTGAGCCAAGAACACCTCGCCCATGGCGCCGGCACCGATTCTCCCCTCGATCTCGTACTGCCCCAGACGCTGCGCATCGTAGGTTCGTCGCCGCAGACTGAGGTTCACCCTGGAAGCTGTTGCCGCCACGGCGATGGAGCCGACCAGCAGCACTTGGTTCTGGATAAGCATGTCAACGAAGTGGCCGCCATCGTACGGCTGGTTCGGATAGGCAAACGACTGACCGTAGTAGAGCTGAATCGCCAGCACTCCCAAGGGAGCGGTTATCGAGAGGCAAAGGGTACGGGGCGCCGTGCTCGGGACCAGCACTGCCCTAGCCAGGATGAACAGGCAAAGGAAGGGAACCACCACGGGGAAACCTGAGAAGGAGAAGGTGTGCAGAGCTGCAAACAACACCAGGCACGGGACGAAGAGCGCCTGCAGAAGAAGGACGTCAGCCGCGGCCAATATCGGCGAGGACAATTGCCGGCGAGTGAGTAGCGCCCACAGGCCGCCGCTGAGAAAGACCAGTCCAGTGACGAGTGCGTTCGGGAATTCGAACAATGTATGAAAAACGACACGGCTGAGGTGTTGGCCTTCGGATGAGTTGATGTTTGCGGCGACAAACAGAGTCAGGAGCACCGCTGTGACGATCGCCAGCGTGCCGGCGAGCAGGCGCAGGCGTCTCTGCAGGAATGCACGTGTCTCATCGTCGAATGCAGGGCGGCTCCTCTCCCTGTCGACTCGCAGCTCGGTCTGGGTTTCTCGAAGGCGCGGCTCTTTCATGGGACTTGTCTGGTGAGACGCCTCAAGGCAGCAAAAGGCTTACTTCCCGTCGTCCTGACGATGACTCTCGCCACCTTGCGACCGGGCGTCCCCTCTGGTCAGATCTAGCGTTGCGCTGATTCCGGCACCAGCGTGGCCTCTTGGGCGAGCAAGGCGACTGCGGCTCGGACAATGTCGGTGGCGAAAGCATAGTCGTAGGTCACGCCACTGGGGCTGTCCGGGTCGTTGGCGAGCCGATCGGAGGCATCCTCATACGTGTGATAGACACTGTTCGCGTCCCAGAAGTCGGGTAGTGAGTTTTCGAGGACCAAGAAGGCTGGGTATCCCATGTTGAGAAAGGAGTCGTTGTCCGACCAGGAATCGGTATCGATAATCTCTTCGTTCACAACCAGTGACGGGACATAGTCGGCCGCCGCCTGCACGTAGGCCTCTGCCCATGCCAACGAAGGCGGATGCTTGTACTGAACCTCGAGCTCGGCGTCGATGAGCGAATCCGGCTCGACGTCCGAACCCGGCCGCAAGATCATGTCCATGTTGATCATGCCGACGATATTTTCGTCGCCCGGGACGACATGGTTGTCAACGTAGTCCTTGCTTCCTGCCAGACCATCTTCCTCGGCATTGAAGCCGATGAAACGAATCGTCGATTCGAACCGATACTGGCTCAGCACCCGGGCTGCCTCCAGAATACCGGCCGTACCCGAGGCATTGTCGTCACCGCCAGGCCGGTCACCGTTGAGATGGTCGTAGTGGGCGCCAACGATGTAGATCTTCTCCGGAGTGGTCGTACCAGTCAGCTCTCCGACCACGTTCGAGTAGTCTCCTTGCAGGGAGACGCTCAGCCCCATGCCCTCGAAGGCATCCTGGAGGTATAGGCGGGCCTCTTGATTACCGAGTGAATCGCCGCCTGGCCGAGCGTCGCGGTTCCGATAGCCCATGTTGTAGGCAGCACCGCCGTACAGGCCCAGCCCCATACTCTCTACGGCAGCGTGATACGACTCGTATTGGGCCTGAGAAACGCGACCGGCCACTTCCTGGATAGCCGGATCAGCAGCGGGCCGACCGAGCACGGCAACCGGGACGCACAACAATCCCGCCATCCCGAGC
>CALAKE010000586.1 GCA_937922775.1 uncultured bacterium
GCCGCTCGGTGATGTCGCCGACATCGAGCCGCATGCCATCGACGCTCTCCCGCAGACCGTTGACCGACTCCACCAACTGCTTGAGGTCTTCCCTACCAATGCGAGCGCGCCGCGAGATGAACACCCGTGTGATCATGAACAGGGAGGCGAGGAATGTCCCTGATATGATGACCATCTCGGCAAGGTCACGAATCTGATACGGCTCCATGAGGCCTCTCCTGCTACAGTACCAGGCTCAAATATAGTGGTGGTGGCGTGCGCTGGCCGGGTTGTGATCTCGGACGTAGATTCGATCGCTCCGCATGACCGCGAAGGCAGATCCCAGGGAGGGGAGAGTGGTGGGGAACCAAGTTCAGGCAAGCAACATCTCTGCGCCTCTGGTTGCATCGACAGACGAGATCCGGGCCCAGTTTCCGGCGCTCGACCGGCAATGTGGTGGCTATCCGGTCGCCTATTTCGACGGGCCAGGGGGCACCCAAGTACCTAGGGTCGTGCCGGAGGCCGTGGTCGATTACCTGTATCACCACAACGCCAACCGACATTGGGGATTCCCAACCAGTGACGAGACCGATGAGGCGTTGGACCACGCACGCAACGTATTCGGGACGTTTCTCAACGCGGAGCCGAAGGAGGTAGTCTTCGGCGCCAACATGACGACGTTGACCTACCATGCGTCGAGAGCGCTAGGAAGCAGGTTCGACGCCGGCGACGAAATCGTCGTAACCGAACTGGATCACCATGCCAATATCGGGCCGTGGACGAGGCTCGAGACCGAGCGCGGCGTTCGGGTGCGGTGGGCGCGCATGATTCCCGAGTCGGGGCTGCTGGACTGGGACCATCTCGCTGCCCTCATCGGTGAGCGGACCAAGTTGCTGGCAATTGGAGCTGCCTCCAACGCGCTTGGTACGGTGACTGATGTCCGTCGTGCGGCGGACTTGGCGCATGAAGTCGGTGCGCTCGTATTCGTGGACGGTGTTCACTATGCACCCCATGTCCTGCCCGACGTCGTTGAGCTCGGTTGCGATTTCTTTGTCTGCTCGCCCTACAAGTTCTACGGGCCGCACTTGGGTGTGCTGTACGGGAAACTCGAACTCTTGAACGAATTGGACTTTCCCAGGTTGGAGCCCACCGGTCAGCAAGCATCAGACCGGGCCGAAACCGGTACGCTCAACTTTGAGGGGATCGTTGGCGCGGCAGCCGCAATCGAGTGGCTGGCTTCGCTTGCGGACGGAGAGACACTCCGAGACAAACTCGAGGCGACCTACACTGCGTTGCACCGGCGGGGCGAAGCGTTGTTCGACGCGATGTGGCGTGGTCTGTCGGATGTCGAGGGGGTAACGCTCTTCGGTCCTCCGCCATCGGGGCCGCGGACTTCCACGGCGGCTTTCGTCGTCGCGGGCGTTCCTTTCTCTGAGGCCGGGAGAGGGCTTGTCAGACAGGGTGTCTTCGCTTCCTCGGGACATTTCTACGCCAAGACCGTGGTGGACCGGCTCGGTCTCGCACCGGCAGGGTTGGTCAGGGCTGGGTGTGCCTGCTATACGACGAGGGAGGAAGTAGACCGTCTCGTCGACGGCGTGCGAGCGATCGCCGAATAGGGCTCGGTGCTGGCGTGTAGATACTGAAGGGGAGTTCTCCGGTTTGTGCTTGCGGCGGTTGTTGCGGTGTCGCACATTGGCACGAGACACCAGGAGGTGTGCGGGAAGCCATGCTGGGTATCTACATCTTTGCTGCCATCCTCGGCGGTGGACTGCTGCTCTTTTCTGTGCTGGCTGGCGCAGAGCACGATGTCGATCACGATGCGTCGGGTCTCGACAGTGGTCACGACTTCGATCACGATCTTGGCCATGATGTTGGTCACGACGTCGATCACGACCTCAGTCACGACGCGGATGCCGCGCACGCGCACCTGGGAGCCGGCGAACTCGTCCTCGGCCTATTCAAGCCGCGCAATTTCACCTTCTTCATGGCTGGCTTTGGCCTGACAGGGACGCTCCTGACACTACTCACCCCATGGGGTGCTGGCGCGAGCCTGCTACCGGCTCTGGGGATGGGATTTGCCTCCATGGTCGCGACACACGGCGTCTTCACGTGGTTGAGACACAGTGAAACTGCGGTAGACGTCATCAGCGATGCGGACATGGAGGGTTGTCTTGGACGCGTCGTGCTGCCACTCGCTCCTGGGGAGCGTGGACGTATCGCATGTAAGGTCGGTGGCCGAGAGATTCACCTCACGGCGACGCTCGACGAGTCGGTTCAGGGCGCTCTTGAGCCCGGACGAGAGGTCGTCGTGCTGCGAGTATCTGAGACTGTGGCCCGCGTGATGCCGTTTGAATCGCGCGAGCTTCCACCTTCAACGAGTTAGAGGAACCCATGGATCCAACCGCCGGTGTCATAATGGGGGGAATAGCCCTTGGGCTCGTCGGGGCGCTGATCTATGCGGTGCGGTCCTTGATTGTCATCTGTCTCCCCAATGAGATGGTGGTCATCACGGGTCGGAACCGTACCATGTCGGACGGTCGCCAGGTTGGGTATCGCCTGCTCCACGGTGGGCGAACATTGCGCATCCCAATCGTAGAACGCGTATCCCGCGTCGACCTCACGACCATTCCCATCGATGTGACGGTGCGTAATGCCTACTCGAAGGGTGGTATTCCACTCATTGTCCAGGGCATTGCGAACGTCAAGGTGAGTGCACGCGATCCGGTCGCCCACAATGCGGTCGAGCGACTCCTCGAGAAGCCGTTCGAGGAGATGATGCATATTGCCAAAGACACCCTGGAAGGCAATCTGCGGGGGGTGCTGGCAACCCTCACGCCGGAGGAGGCAAACGAGGATCGTCTGAAGTTCGCCGGAAGACTCATTGAGGAGGCTGACGAGGATCTCAAGAAGCTGGGGCTGGAGCTAGACACGCTGAAGATCCAGAACCTCACCGACGAAGTGAACTATCTCGACTCTATTGGCCGACAGCAAACGGCTGATATCCTCAAGAAGGCCCGTGTGGCCGAGGCGCAGAGTGCCTCTGAGGCCGAGCAGACTGAAGCTGCCGCACGCCAGGCTGCCCAGGTCGCGTCGATCCAGGCCGATCTCGCGATCACCGAGGAGAACAACCTACTGCGCGTGCGCAAGGCCGAACTCGATGCACTGGGACTCGCGCGCGAAGCAGAGGCCACGGTCGCAGGTGAGAAGGCGCGGGTTGTTGCCGAACAGGAACTTCAACACGAGCGAATTGCTCTGGAACAGCGCCGTCTCGAGGCAGACGTACTGCTGCCGGCTCAGGCAGACCGTGAAGCAGCTGAACAGCGAGCAAAGGGATCGGCTGCAAGCATCGCGGAGGACGGCAAGGCGCGGCTGTACGTGCTCGACGAGACGATCAAGCTCTACCAATCAGCTGGTACGGAAGCCGAGCGCATCTTCATCCTCAATATGCTGCCGGACATTATCAGGGAAATTGCGAAGTCGGTGGATGGCATGGACATCGACAAGGTCACGGTGATCGACTCTGGTGGGCAAGGCACCGGTGTGGCAATGGCAGCCGGCCAACTTCCTGAAGCCATCATCAAGATCACCGAACAGATCGAGACGGCCACGGGAGTCAACATCTTGAGCCGTCTGGGGCAGCCGTCGGAAGAGAAAACGAAGTAGCAGAACGTCCCTCGAATCCAGGTGCTCGGTATACAGCATAGTCTGGCTGCCGGGCACCGTTTCACGTTGATTCCCAGCCACGCATGACGGGCCCAGGTGATGGCCGGCTACGCAGGGACCCATCCGGACGCCAGCAGGTATGAGAAACAGCTGGTTGGTCCTGTTCGTAGTGAGACCTATGGATACGGTGGAGAAACGTGAGAGAGATCTGTCGATGAGGCAGAGCCGAAGTTGGGCTGGGGACCAGCAGTGACCGGCCTCCGGACACTCGTTGCGGAGGCACTGACCGACCGCTACGGGATCGACAGCGAGATCGGCCGGGGCGGCGCGGCTGTAGTGTACCTCGCCGAGGATCGCAAACACCGCCGGGAGGTCGCGATCAAGGTGATGCGTCCAGAACTCGCTGCTTCGTTGGGGCCAGAGCGGTTCCTCCGTGAGATCGAGATCGCGGCCCAGCTGAGCCACCCGCACATCCTGCCGCTGTACGATTCAGGAGAGGCGAGTGGACTGCTGTTCTACGTGATGCCATACGTTGGTGGGGCCTCGTTGGGCGAGAGACTGCATCGCGACGGCCGACTCCCGCTCGAGGAAGCGCTACACATCACCGTTGAGGTCGCCGACGCGCTGGACTACGCCCATGGCAGAGGCGTAGTCCATCGGGACATCAAACCTGGAAACATCCTACTCGAATCCGGGCATGCACTCGTGACCGATTTCGGTATCGCTCGGGCGATATCGGTTGCCGGTGAGGAACGGGTGACGCTTCCGGGTATCGCGGTCGGCACACCAGCCTACATGAGTCCCGAACAGGCAGAAGGCGACCACGGTCTGGATGCCCGAACGGACATCTACGCGCTCGGCTGCGTGTTGTACGAGATGCTGACCGGTGAGCCGCCGTACAGCGGCTCCGATCCCCAAGCCATTCTGGCCCAGAAGGTCACGCAATCGGTGCCCAGCCTACAGAAGCTCCAGGAATCAGTTTCGCGGACCTTGGAGCATGCCATTCGAAGGGCACTGGCCCGGGAACCACAGGATCGCTTTGCCACGTCCGAGGAATTCGCACAGGCGCTGACCTCCGGCGCGGCTCGATGGTCCCCCGCAGCCGGGGTGAGCACACAGCGACAAGAGGCGTCGAAGCCAAGGTCAATAGCAGTGCTGCCCTTCGCCAACATGAGCGCGGATCCCGAGAACGAGTACTTCAGTGACGGGATAGCCGAGGAGATCACTAACGCTCTCTCGAAGGTCCATGCCCTGCACGTCGTCTCCAGGACATCGGCTTTCGCGTTCAAGGGCAAGGACCAGGACGTCCGCCGGATCGGGGAAGCGCTGGGAGTTGCAGTGATCCTCGAGGGGAGTGTGCGGAGGGCTGGTAACCGACTCCGCATCACTGCGCAGCTCGTGAGCGTCGCAGACGGGTACCATTTGTGGTCCGAGCGATACGATCGCGATGCCGAGGATGTGTTCGCCATTCAAGACGAGATTGCCACCAAGATCGCGGAGGCACTGCATCTGGTGCTGAGCGAGGAGGAACGCCGAGAGTTGGCACACGCACCGACGGACAACGTGCAAGCGTATGAGGCCTATCTCCGCGGGCGCTTCTTCCTTCACCGGTTCCAGAAGGCCAGTGTACGCCACGCCAAGGGCATGTTCGAACAGGCGATCGGCATCGATCCCGAGTACGCTCTCGCTTTTTCCGGGATCGCCGACTGCTGCTCATTTCTCTACATGTACTTCGACGGCAGTGACGAAAACCTGGAGGAAGCGGACACGGCAAGCCAGCGTGCCTTGGAACTCGGCCCCGACTTCGCAGAAGCTCATGCTTCGCGGGGGCTGGCCGTGGCGCTGAGCAAGCGCTATGAGGAGGCGGAGGCTGAGTTCCAGAAGGCCATCGCGCTCAACCCCTCTCTCTTCGAGGCGTACTACTTCTACGCACGCACGTGCTTCCAGCAGGGGAAACTCGAACCTGCTGTGGAGCTATTCGAGAAGGCCTGCGAGGTCCACGAGGACTACCAGGCCTGTCTGCTCGCCGCCCTCTCGTATGCCGGGCTGGGGAGGGAGGGGGAGGCGAAAGCGGCGTATGCGAGGGCCCTCCGCGTCATCGAGAAGCATCTCGAACTCAATCCGGGTGACGCCAGAGCGCTGACCCTTGGAGCCGGCTGCATGGCCCGTCTGGGCAGGACCGACGAAGCGGTTCTGTGGTGCGAACGGTCGCTTCACATCGATGCTGAAGACCCAGTGGTGGTTTACGCCGTGGCTTGCGTCTACGCAATTCTGCAGATGGCTGACAAAGCCCTCGACGGGCTCGAGAAGGCCATCGAGACCGGCTTCGGCAATAAGAAATGGATCGAGAACGATCCGGATTTTGCCTCGCTGCGCGATCACCCACGCTTTCAGGAGTTGGTGAGAGAGTAGCTGTCAGTCTCCCATGAACGGTACCTCTAGCGTCGTTGCTGCTTCCACCATATTGTTTATTGCGATATCTATTGTCGGTATTTCTCAGGCCCTGTAAGGTCGTCCTAGGAGGAGTTCGAGATGCCTCAGCGCTGGAAAGTCCTGCTGGGTGGTGGGGTGGTAGTCGCAGCCGGACTGGTTGGAGTCGCGGCTGTTCGTCCGCAACCTGTGGTGGCCACGCCCGTGGTGACCGTCTACGCGAGCCCTACCTGAGGGTGCTGCGAAGAGTGGGTCGGGCACCTACAAGAGAGCGGATTCGAAGTTGATGTGCAGCACGTACGCGATCTCACCCCCATCAAGGCTCGATACGGCGTCGCCCGCGAGCTCCAGGGCTGCCACACGGCCACGGTCGATGGTCTCTACGTCATCGAAGGCCACGTCCCGGCTGACTTGATCGCACGATTGCTCGACGAAAAGCCGGACATTGTCGGCCTCAGCGTTCCGGGGATGCCGGTCGGCTCACCCGGAATGGAGGTTCCAGGGAGGGAGCCGGAACCCTACGACGTGCTGAGTTTCGACAAGGACGGGACTATACAGGTCTACGCGAGTCGGTAACGGACCGACCGCACAGAGGAGAAATACCCCCGACCCGGGTGACCGGGTTGGGGGTTCCGTCATGCGGATTCCCCACCCCTTCCGATTCGGGCAAGGGCACCCTTCATTACCGGCATGGACCTGACGATTCCCGAGGCGCTGCTCTCCGAACTCGCTGCGGCCTTCTTCCAGGCAGCGGTCACGCTGGGCCTGGCGCTCGTGTGCGGCTGGCTCTACCGGAGGTACCGAAAGCCGTACTTCGGCTGGTGGGCTCTCGCGTGGCTGATCTACGTCGCGAGACTGGGGGCAATCATCAGCTTCGTGCTCACATCGCAGCGAGGCTGGCTGTATTGGCACCAGGTCACCACGGGCTGGACGGCGTTGGCGCTGCTCTGGGCCGCCCTGGTGTTTTCGGAGCAACTTCGGTGGAGATCGAGGCACCTCAGCCTGGTCCTGATCTTCCCAATCTGGGCCTACGTTGCCATCTACAGGTTGGACAACTTCATGCTCGCGGCTCTGCCGATGGTGCTGTTCCTCAGCGTCGCGACGCTTTGGACAGCGTGGGCATTCCTTCGCCATTACCGCCAAGTGGGATCGACCGCGGCAGGCCTGCTGGCCGCCGCCCTCTTTCTCTGGGCCATACATCATCTGGACTATCCGCTACTTCGGGCGCGGGGAGTGTGGAACCCGTGGGGCTACTACCTCGACATAGCCTTCGAGTTGGCCATGGGCGCAGGGATCTTGCTACTCGTGATCGAGGACCTGCAGGGCGGGGTAGGAACGCTCTCAGCCCTCTCCACAGAGCTGCAGCGCCGGGAGAGCGAAGGGAACGTCCTCGATGCATTGCTGGAACGCCTCATGGCGCTGCCGGCCGTGCAGGGGAGCGCGATGTACGTACGTGAACATGGGTCGGGACGGTTTGCACACGGCGCCGGTTCATGTGGGGACTGGGTTGGTGGCGAGCCTTCCGGCGCGGCGGCGTCGGCCATTCGGAAGGTGATCGAGACCGGTCACTCTGAGGTGGCGCAAGATTGGACACCTGCCGGTCGAGGGTCTGGGAAACGCCACGCCTACGCTGCCGCCCTTCCGGTTTTGCGGGAGCAGGAGGTGGTGGGTGCACTGGTGATCGTAGGCGATGCCCGGGACCCGTTTGCAGCGTTGGATGAGCGCTTCCTGCTGGCGCTTGGTCGCAGGTGGGGGCTGCGCTCGAGAACATCGATCTCTACCGGCGTCTCGAGGGGCGAACGGCAGAACTCGAGCGTCTCGCGAAGCGGATGGTGCAGCAGCATGAGGAAGAGCGCCGGAGGCTATCCCGCGAACTCCATGATGAGACCGCGCAGCTATTCTCAGCCGTCAAGCTGCAGCTGGGCGTAATGCGAGAGACCGCGGCTGACGACCTTGCGCCGAATCTCGACCGAGCACTAGCGTTGGTGGATGAGGGCATCCAGACCATTCGTGATGTGACGAACTCCCTCAGGCCGTCACTGCTCGAAGATCTTGGACTGGTCCCGGCGCTGCGGGCCCTCGTCCAGGAGTTCAGCGAACGAAGCGGTATCGAGACGACCCTGACCGCAGCCGAGCCACTGCCGAAGGTTTCCGACGAGGCAGAGTTGGCACTGTTCCGGGCCCTGCAAGAGGGACTGGCCAACGTTGCCAGGCATGCCGAGGCCGAGACGGTTGAAGTGGAAGTGACTGTCGAGGCGAGCGAGCTCGTGCTGCGAGTAGTGGACGATGGAGTCGGACTCCCTGCCGGGAGCGAGATCGCCGATTTCGAAGAACGTGGCCGAATGGGATTGGTGGGCATGCGGGAACGGATTGCTGCGGTAGGTGGATCATTGGTCCTGGAGCGTCGCCCCGCAGAAGGGACGGAGGTACTCGTCCGCTTGCCGCTCTCAATTGACGGGTCCTCTGTGGAGGCCATATGAGTGAGGAACGAATCCGAGTACTCGTAGTCGATGATCATGCCGTAGTGCGGGAAGGCATTCGCGGCGTGCTCGCTTCCACGCCTGGGTTCATCGTGGTCGGCGAAGCTGAAGATGGAGCCGAGGCACTCGCGTTGGCCGAGGAGCAGAACCCAGATGTAGTCGTGCTCGATCTCACCATGCCAGGCATGTCGGGCCTAGAAGCCACGGTGGCCTTGCGTCGACAGTCATCGACCGTTCGGGTACTGATCCTCTCCATGCACGACCACCCGGAGTACGTGCTCCAAGCGGTCCGTGCCGGCGCAGACGGCTACGTGCTCAAGGATGCTACCCCCGATGAGTTGCGGACCGCCGTCAAAGCCGTCCACAGCGGGAGCAAGTACTTCACGCCCGCGGCCGCGCAGCAGCTTGGCGCGGCCATCCGCGGGGAAGTCCAAGGGGAAGAACGCCAACTCCTTGTGGAGCGGCTGACGCCAAGAGAACGTGACGTGCTGGTACGCGTCGCGAAGGGTCTCACGAACAAGGAAATCGCATCCCAGCTCGGTATCAGTCCCCGTACGGTAGAAACGCATCGCGATAGCGTCGCCCGAAAGCTCAAGATGCGCTCAGTGGCCGAGCTCACGCGATTCGTGATGGAGACCGAATTGAACGA
>CALAKE010000587.1 GCA_937922775.1 uncultured bacterium
TGACGTTGACGGTGCCCTACCGGATAGGTCGCGTATTGATCGCCGACCAGAGTATCTGCGCTGGTAAATTCACCGAACGTACCTCTACCCTCGAAGTGCTCACGCTGCAGGCCGGCAAGACCGAGTTCATCATTCACGACATCGCCAATCAGGTGCGCGACACCATCTACGTCAACGTATTGAGCCGCGAGGCGATGTCGCTGTGGCAGGAAATGCAGCGACTACTTGCCGATATCGAAGGCCTCGAGATTGTCATCGATGGAGACAACGTCGTCATGCGTGGGTCGCTGTTTTCACAGCTCGACCTCGATCGCGTGCAGTCTGAGGCGACCCGGTCGAGGAAGCTCTACAGCGAGGTCAGTTTTGATCCCCTTGTCTACGTGGTTCTGCACGGCCCCAGCACCCGCTATCGGGCTCGCCACGTGATGTTCGAAGAGTTCGACTACGAGGGCTGGCACCGCGGGCAGAGGCATCCGCACGGCGCCATCCTGCTGGAGAACTTCCAGCTCCTGGTGTTGCGTACCGAGGGCGCTGGGGGCCAGAGCATCGACGAGCGCGCCCGCGGACTGGTTGGTCACCTCAATGAAGCTTTGCAGGACATAGCCGAGGGCAGGGGAGGTTCTTTTGAGGTCATCGCGGACCAGCGCATGCCCGCGGTTGCCTTTCACCGTGCCGGCAGAGATCCGTTGATCATTGCCCATGTGCGTGGCGGTGACGTCACAGGTTACCGGCGTCGCAGCCCTGGTTACGACGCGTTGAACGATAGAAACGACCGGATCACGCCCGAGCTGATCGCTTCCTGGTGGCGTGCTGTGATCTCAGATGTGGCGGAGATGTTCATTCGCAAGCAGCCACCCTCGTCAGCCAGTCGTGCGGAAGAGGGCAGCGTGCTGTGGCTCATCTACGAACGTGCCCGGGCGCGCAGCGGTGGGACCCCCTCAACGTTGGAGCTCGTCGAGGCGATCGACGGCGCGAGTGCCCATGAGCGCCGCCAGTTGGAGGCTCTGGGCATGCGCGTGCCGGCCGATTACCGAGGCAGTTGAGGATGAGCCGTGGTAGGGACTGCCAGGAGCGGGCGCTTGAAAGCCCTCATGTTCCGGAAGGGCGTCGTCGTGTGGTTGAATCACAGAGGGTCCGTGACTGAGTAGGGCAGTCGCAATAAGGAGATGGCCGACATGAACGATCCGCGGTCCTTGGATCTGCGTCTGATCGTGAGGCGTCACGGGCTGATTCTCGAAGCGCGTCCCGTTGACCAAGACACGTTGCGCGTCGGTCGTGATCCCGTATGTGACATCGTGCTCGATGATCGCGCCACTTCGCGGCGGGCGGCAGAATTCGTTCTAGAGGACGGCGGCCTCTGGGTCGTGGATTCCGGCTGCAAGAGGGGGATCAGCGTCGCCGGGGAGGTTGTCGAGCGACGGCGATTGCGGCCGGGCGACGAGGTCGAAATCGGGGCCTTCACCATCGAATTGTGCAGTGGTGCCGGGGCCTCCACGGCGGGGGAGCCGACTGTGATCGTCGGCTCGAAAGTTGCCTTCGAGGACGACCGGACCGTCGTGCTCTCTGAGGTACAGCCGAAACCCGAGCTGGTCCTTCCGGACGGTAGTCACATTGAGCTCGAGGATGGCACGCTGGTTTTGGGCCGCAGCGGAGAGTGCGACATCCTGCTCGCTTCATCTGCCGCCTCCAAGCGTCACGCGGAGCTTCGTGTCCAGGGTGGAGTGGTGACCCTGGTCGACCTTGGCTCGACCAATGGAAGCCGTGTCAACGGAGAGAGGGTCGAGAAGCGCGTGCTGGTGAGCGGAGACAGCTTGGAGTTGGCTGACGTGAGTTATCAGATCGTGGTGCCCGTCAGCGCGCCCGTCAGGCAGCAGTCCGCGGAGGCTGCCAGAGACGATGCAGCCGACGCGGCGAGCGCCGACCTGCAAGAACAAGTTCGCGCTGAAGCCGCGGCCATGGCGCGTGACGAGGTTAAGGTAAGGGTGCCACCGGAAAAAAGGCGGTTGTCGCCAATCGTGGTAGCGGCAGCGGCGGCCATTGTCGTCGGATTGGTCGCCATCTCGGTCCTGGTTTCGCGGCAGCAGACTGCTGCTGTGGAGCCCGCCAACGGTCCGGGTAGTACCTCCTCCTCTTCCGAGCTCTTCCGCCAAGGGCTCGAGCTGTACGAGATCGGTGAGGTCCTGGATGCCCTCGACCTGTGGGAGCAGGCTATAGTGCTCGATGCGGCAAACTCCGATCTGGTAGACCGCTATGCCCAGACCCTCTATCGCCTCGGTTTGATATACGAGGGAGATGGCCAGGTGGACCAGGCTGTTGGGGCGTGGCGGCGGTTGACTTCTCAAGTGCAGCGTACTGAGCACCCATATGTTGTTCGCGCGGCCGCCAAGTTGCGCAAGTACGAATAGCGGTGGTGAAAGAGACGAATCTGTACCAATATGCGTCATCTCTTCGAACCCTACGTGGACGCTGGACGCACCAGCACGAGCTAATGCAAGGGGTTCGTTCAGCGGTGGGACATACGCGCGAGATTTGTCCGGTAACGTGGAGGTTCCGGTTTTGCGTGGAATAATAGGGGAGCCATGAGCCAGCCCGACTACTACGGTCGCTACGGTGTGAAGAAGGTCCTGGGCCGAGGCGCCATGGGCGTTGTCTACCTGGCCGAGGACCCGGTCATTGGTCGTGAGGTGGCGATCAAGGTGATCCATGCACACGCCAGCCTCGAGGAGCAAGAGCTCCAACAGCTCCAGGCTCGCTTCGAGAGAGAGTTTCAGTCGGCAGGGACCCTCTCGCACCCGAACATCGTCACGATTCACGACGTTGGGCAGGAGGACGGCAGTTCCTTCATCGCCATGGAGTTTGTGCGCGGTGAAGCGCTCGATTCGGTCATCGCCTCCAATCGCGTGCTTACCTTCAAGGAAGTTTCCGACCTGATCCTGCAGGTCTGTGACGGTCTCGATTTTGCCCATGATCGCGGGGTTATCCACCGCGACATCAAGCCCGCCAACATCATCATCACCCGCGAGGGCCGCCCCAAGATCACCGACTTCGGCATCGCCAAGTTGACAACGACGACGCTGACTCGCACGGGAACAGTAATCGGAACACCCTCCTACATGTCGCCTGAGCAGGTCACCGGTCATCCCGTGACAGGTGCTTCCGATCAGTTCTCCGTTGCCGTCATGGTCTACCAGATGCTCACCGGCGAGCGGCCCTTCAGCGGCGACAGTCCCACGACGATCATGTACAAGATCGTTCATGAGGAGCCCGTCCGGCCGAAGGTACTGAATGCGCGGCTTCCAGAGGGTCTCGACCGCGCCTTGATGAGGGCCCTGGACAAGGATCCAGCGCAGCGCTACCCCACCTGTATCGCCTTCGCCGAGGCCATGCGCGATGCGCTCGGTGCAGCCCCGGCCGCTGCCACCGTGGCGCTCTCGGACCCGGGGGCAGAGACGATTGTCGCCATCGATTCGGCTGAGCCAGAGCGGCCCGGGGAGGATGCCGCGGTGGCGCTAAGCCGCGTACCCATGATCGCCGGCATTGCGGCCGCAGCAGTTATCGTCGCCGCCCTGTCCCTCTGGACCGTCATGGGAGGGAATGGGGACGAGCCGCCGCCGCCCGATGATTTCGTCGTCGAGGTCGTATCGCAGCCGCCCGGGGCCACGATCATGGTTAACGGTGTCGATCGCGGGCTCGTCACCCCGAGCCAGGTCACGTTGCAGGGCAATGCCGGTGACAGCGTCCTCCTCGAGTTGGTGCGCGACGGTAACCTCATGGCAAGCAAGGAAGTGGTCCTCGGTGATCCTTTGGATGCGGTCTGGAATGCCGACGTGACCGGCACGGAAGATGACGAGGAAGAGCCTGACCCCGTGCCCGTTCCGGTGCCCGAGACCTACATCATCACCAGCCAGCCAGCTGGCGCGCAGGTCTACATGGACGGAGAGCTCCAGGAGGGAGCTACCCCCCTGGAGATTCAGATACTGCCCGGCCAGAGGTACGAAGTACGAGTGGAGATGGATGAGTACCTGACGGCCAGCTGGGCATTTACCGACGATGACCTGAGCGAGACACACCGCAGCACTGGCGAGCTCTTTTTCAACCTGGAGTCGCTCGAGCCGCCCGGCACCCTGGCGCTCAGTGGCGCGCCATACCCGGTGGCGATCACGGCGCGGAGGCTCAACGATGCCGGGAATCCGACAGGTTGGGCTCGCAGCTTCGAGGCGGCGGAAAA
This sequence comes from uncultured bacterium, assembly GCA_937922775.1. Classification (GTDB taxonomy): domain Bacteria; phylum Acidobacteriota; class UBA890; order UBA890; family UBA890; genus CALAKE01. The sequence goes on from CALAKE010000587.1 coordinate 4,229, forward strand.
CCACCTGGTGGAGCTCGCCGCCGGCGTCTACCAAGTGGAGTTGAGCGCCCCGAGCGTCTATTTTGACAGCACCGATCGCGTCAGCATCCAGTCCGAGGTCAGCCAGCAGTTGGTGGTACCGCGGGCTGTGAACGTGCGCGTGATCGCCTACCCGGAGAATTGCCGGGTAAGCATCGATGGGCGCTTTCACGACTCGACGCCCTTCGGGGTCGCGCTGGTGGTTGGTGACCACGATTTTCACTTCGATTGGGGGGCTGTGGGCGAGGGCCAAAAGACTGTGACTCGCACCATCACTCGCGAGGGTCAGCAGATCAGAGAGCAACCAGGACAGCAATGAACCAAACCCTGAGCAGAAGAATCGGCCCTGGTCTGATGGTGCTGTTTGTCAGCGTGCTGTCGGCCACATCTGTCCCACGTGCGACTGCCGCATTCGAAAGCGCCGCGCCGCCACAGTCGACGGAAGCCGCTATGCGGCTCTTTCTGGACGCCGAGCGGGCCGAAGAAGAAGGCGACCTGGAGGCAGCGCTGGAAAGATATGAGCTGGTAGCGCAGCAGTTTCCCGACCACGAACTCGCCGATGACGCTCTCTTGCGTTTGGCGCGAGGGCGCTGGGTCATGGGAGACGCCATGGGAGCCGAGGAGGTGATCAATCGGCTCAAAGGGAGCTACCAGGGCTCGCCCGGGTCGGCGGGCGCCTTCGTGCTCGAAGCCGAGATGACGGCGAGCAACGCTCGAGGTGTTCACGATCTTCAGGACGCGCGCGAGACATTGGAGCTGGTTCCTACCCTCTATGGCCGGGCCGAGTACCCCACCATGGAGTGGCGGGCACAGGCGCTCCTGCGCAGCGGCGAGGTAAGCATGCTGCTCGGTGAGGTCGGCAAGGCCGCGGCAGCCTTCCTCGAGGCCATCGAGGATGAGCCGGCCTCGGCCTGGACGGCGGAGGCGCGTCTCGGCTTGTCGACTGTCCTGCTGCGCTCCGGCGATTGGGTCTCTGCCATGGAGGTTCTACAGCGCATTATCGATGAGGCGGGGGAGGCGGGAACAGATCTCGTCGTCGTGGAGGCCGCCCGGCGTCGTCTCAGTCTGGCGCATCGATTGGTGTTGCGGCCGTCCCTGGGCCAGCGTCCCTGGGCGAGCACGCGCCGTCTACAGGTCTCAGGCACCCAGTTCAAGGACCCAGTCGGCGTGGCTGCCACTGAGACGGGCCGGCTGGCGCTGGTCGACGAGGGAATTCCGCTCGTCATCATCCTCGGCCCCACGGGAGCCACCGAGATAAAGAAGACAGCCAAGGATGTTCGGCATCCGTTTTTTACCCCTGACGGTTCCGCCTGTGTGGCCAACAAGGAATCGGTGTGGTTCCCCGCTACTAGCCTGCGCGAGGACTTCGAGGTCCCCGACGGCGACGATGTCGATCTCTTGGAGGACCTGAGGTCGGGAACGCGCGGCATCTTCGGCGATTGGCTGATTCTCGACGGGAACAAAAAACAGGTCCTGCTGTTCTCGGCCAACATGACCTACCGGGACGCGGTCGTCGGGGGCGACAGTAGTGAGCCGGTCGACCTCGAGCGTGACTATCTGGGTCGCATCTATGTACTCGACCGCGAGGCCAACAATGTCGTGCGACTTGGCCCCGATGGAACGGGCAACGTTCGAGTCGCCTCGGGCAACTGGCGGCGTCCCGAGGCTCTGGCGCTCGACGAGCTCGGGAATCTCTACGTCCTCGACCGCGATGCGAAGATGGTCAGGGTCTACAACTCGACCGGGCAGCAGCTCTGGGAGATCGGCCCATCGTTGCCAGGGGGTATCGAGCTGCGCAGCCCGCGGGACATCGCCGTGGATGGTAGCGGCAGGCTCTACATCGCCGACAAAGACCTGCCTGCAGTCCTGATTCTGGAATGACGACAGCATGGCATAAGCCGAGATCGGAGGGGAGGCCATGACCGCCCGCGGGTTCTTCAAGATCGTACTCATGGCGTTGGTGATTGGGATTCAGCCGTTTTCGGCAGGCGCGGCGTCAGCCGAACCGCTGCAGAACGTCTCGCAGGAGGAGCGCCTCAATAGCCTTTTTACGGAGGCTGAAGATCTGTACAGGTCGGTTGACCAGTCGAACTCGATTCCTCTGTTCAGCGAAATCATCGCGACTCTCGATTCTCTCTGCGCTCGAGGGCCTTGCCAGCGAGAGCAGGTGGTCATGCTGACCGGCAGTCTTGTCTACCGGGCTCGCGCACGCCTCAACAATGGAGAGGAAGACGCTGCCACGGCGGACCTGCGGCGCGCCATCATGAACACTCCCGAGCTCCCCCTGCCGAGCGAGGTGGCGCCACGGCTGTTGCAGATCTTCGACGACTTGCGCTCGGAGATGGTTGGGTACTTGCAGATCGCCGTCAGCCCACATAACGCTCAGATTCGCATCGACGGGGAGATCATTGACAGCTTCGTCGTGTCGCAGGCGCTCCTGGCCGGCACACATTCGATTGTCGTCGAGCGTCCGGGTTTCCGGGCCATTCAAGAGGAGATCGAGATTCCCGGTGGCGAGCAGGTGCTGCTCGATCGGGAGCTGGAGCGGGTCAGTGCCGTTTACGAGATTGTCACCCGGCCGCCGGGGGCGACGGTGTCTATCGATGGGCAGGCTCTGGGCGCGACCAGCGGTACAGCCCCAGCGTACTTCACTCCCACCGGCAACGCGGCTCGCTACCGAAGAGAAGAGTTCTCCGACGCGCTGGTGATCGATAACCTGCAACCCGGTACTCACCAGATCGAAGTCTCCATGCAGGATTATCGGACCTACATTGCGCCGCTGGAGGTGGCGGATATTGGCGATTACCTCGCCACGGTGGTTCTGGAACGGGCCGAAGGCACGGTCGTCTTGCTGGACATGCCACAGGGCGCCTCTGTCACCGTCAACGGTGAGGCAGCCAGTCCGACCTGGCCGCGGGGCCAAAGAGCGGCGGATCAACAGGATGCGGGCTCGGCGCCGCGGCTCACCCTCTTGCCCGGTGAGTACACGATCTCGGTAATGTCCGGAACGCTTGGGATCTTTGAGACCAGCCTTACCCTCGCCGACACCCAGGTGTCCGAGGTGTCAGTTGTCCTTCGAGCCGGTGTCACGCTTCTCGGCGTGCTGGGAGGAGACCGCGTCAATGCGCGCAACTTGGAGCAGGCCCTCACCGCGCGTCTCGGGAGCCTCGAGAACTGGACTTTAGTGAATAAGTCGGGTCCGGCGACGACGCTTCTCGAGGGGCTCGGGATCGATGCGGCGCTGCTACGTGAGCATGCCCGGTTGCCGGGCGTACACGTTGACTGGGAAGCGCTTCAGGCCGCGGCGGACAGCCAGACGCCCGGAGCCGTATACGTACTCGGCGTGCTCTCGGATGACACATGGGCCGACGCGGCGGATCTCTGGGTCTGGCCGGCGGCGCCGGGGCCGGCGCGGCCGGATCGTCTACATGTCTTCTTAAACGACACTGCGGCAGTGGAGTTGTTCGCATCCGGCTTCGCCAGCCCGATGCCCTTTGATCGTCCGTGGTTCGGCGCCCTCGTGATCGATAGTGATGGCGCCGCCGGACCGTTGATCGTCGATATCACCGACGGTGGGCCGGCGGCCTCTGCCGGCCTGCAAGTCGGCGATACGATCGTCACCATCGCCGGGACGGAGGTGGGCAGCGTACGGGAAGTAAATGAAGCCTTCGCAGCAGCGACCATCGGCTCACCCTTGGCTGTTCAGGTGCAGCGAGCTGGCGGCACCGCGATCGTGGAGCTGGCCTTGGGCACGAGTCCGTCGGTGATCTCTCCGAGCGAGCCGGGTCTCGTCTATTCGCTCATTTCTGCTGCGCTGACTCGCAATCTGGGCGGGGAGGAATTGACAGCCCCGCGCTGGGTGCTGGAGATGAACCGTGCGGCAGTGCTGATTCACACCGGTGCCTGGGAGGCGGCGCTGACTGCCCTGCGCGAGATCGGCGATGCGCCCGTGGGCCCCGGCCTGGGCCAGGCGGCGATCGACTACTGGATCGGTATTGCGCTGAGCGCCCTGGGTCCGACCTACTACGACAGTGCCATTCAACTATTCCGCGGGGCGGCGGAAGCGCAAGGCGGCCGGTTGTTCCACAACGACGGCCCCTTCGTGGCGCCTCGAGCTCGGGCCCGATTGGCGGCGTTGGGTGCCGGGGGTGCCTGATCGAGCGCGACCGGGAGTCGCGAGGATTTGCCTCCTGGTCGTCTGGTTCGCTCTGGCCTTGGTAGGTTGCAGCACCTCGGATACGAGTCTGGAGGATGCGGCGCCCGAGGCCTGGCCCGTGCATCGTTTCACGCGTGAGGGCCCAGGCGAGAAGATTGGCGAAATCACTCTCACGGATCCTACCGGAGGGTCGCCTCGGCCGGCCAGCATCGGCACCCACGGCATCAGGATCGTTCTTGATGCACTAGCCAGCGAGGTGGTGGTGGGCGTGGCGCAAGAAACCGACGGCGGAACGGGAGCGGACGGTGCGGCAGGCACGGTGGAAGATGTCACACAACCCACCGAAGTACGCGTGATCTACTCGCGGCAGGGAGGCGCCGAAACGCGAGCTTTCGTCGCCGTCGAGGACCCAGGCCAGCCTGGCGTCTACCTGGGCACGGTTGACCTCGTGGCGGCAGGAGAGTGGCGCATCCGGGTGAGCATCGTGGATGGTGGCGGTGGGAGTGCTCAGATCACCGTGCCGGGGCGGTGATCAGCTCCGGCAGCCGGTCGAGGTCGACGTTGCCACCCGATATGACGATCGCAACGACAGCGCCGGGATCGATTGATAGCTGACCTTCGAGCAGGGCTGCCAAAGCGGCTGCGCCCGCAGGCTCGGCAAGCATCTTCGTGCGCTCGAGAATCAGCCTCATGGCCTTACGGATCGCGGTATCGGTAACCCGCACCACAGCGTCTACCGAGCTCTCGACAACGGCCAGGTTGAGCTCACCGACGAAAGGCGGCGCCAACCCGTCGGCAATCGTGTCGAGCGTCTCGAGACGGATCACCGCTCCGGCCGCCAGCGCCTCGCTCATGGTCGCCGCCCCCTCCGGCTCGACTCCGTAGATGTGCGCCTCGGGCGCGAGCTCACGCATGGCCGTCGCGATTCCGGCAATAAGACCACCGCCGCCGACGCCGCAAACCACGGCGTCGACCCGCGGCAGATCCTGGTAAATCTCCCATCCCACAGTGCCGTGGCCGGCCACCAGCATGGCATCGTCGAACGGGTGTACCAACGTGAGCCCACGGCTCTCCTGGAGCTCGTGCAGCTTCTCGAAGGCGGCATGTACATCGCCGTGCAGGATGCACTCGGCGCCATAGGATCGCGCCGCCTCGACTTTGCTCGGTACCGCATCTTCCGGCATCACGATGACGGCTGGCACCTGCAGCTTGGCCGCGGCGTAGGCGACCCCCTGAGCATGATTCCCGGCCGAGATGGTGATGACACCGCGGGATCGCTCCTCAGAAGAGAGAGTTGAGATCCGGTTGAGTCCGCCACGGGGCTTGAAGGAACCAGTCTTCTGCAGGTTCTCGCACTTCAGATAGACCTGGTATCCGAGCCAATCCGAGAAGGTGTGCGAGTATACGAGCGGCGTGTGGTGCAGGTGCTTGCGCGTGCGCTCCGCGGCGGCACGGACGTCGTCGAGTTGGGGGACTTCGGTCTTGCTCATGCCGAGCGATAGCCTGGCGTTCTGAGTCAGAGGCTCGTTGCGTCGAGTCTGGACAGTATCCCGCGTTCCCCAAGACTGCCAGTACCTGAATTCGTGAGGATTCGGCGGCAGATGTGCAGGCTCGCAAGTATACTGGCAGAGCTAGCTGGGGAATTTCCGCTTCAGGCTCAGATTGAACGAGGAGGAACGCGGCGATGTTTGCTGATTTCTTCATGGCATTGCGTCGAGGGGTCGACCAACTCACCTATTGGTGTCACACGTATCTTCCATTTAATCGTTGGCGCCACCGCACCGACCAGGTTCTCGCCGCGACCGCGGAAGAGGGTAGGCGCTACGAGCTCGACAAGGTCGACGTCGATCGGCGCCGTGCCTACCAGGTTGCCCGCATGGCGGTAACCAATCGTAGAGGTGAGCACCTGTCGGACCTGCTGCCGGACGCCTACTGGGTCTTCTCACCGACATCGTGCGCCAAGACCCAGTCGGGTAAGAAGAAGTTCAAGTCGCTCACCGAGCGCCGCGACGGTTTTCGCTCCCATCCGCAGACTCTGGCCTACCTGATGACCCCATCCGGGCTGGCCCGGGCCGGCGTAGGGGCATCCCTTCCGGGAACCCTGCTGGGCGTCGGGCTCCAGGAGCAAACGCCGCCCGCCGGAGTGATCGCCAACCGTATCCGTGAAGAGCTTGGCGGAGGCGGTGATGGCTCGGTCGATCAGTTTGCGCAGATCATCGCCCGCCTCCATGCCGGACCTCCTGTGGTGGAGAGCGCAGAACCAACAGACGCCGCGGAGCAGGCGGCGAGCGAATAGTCCGCCACGAGGGCGACCCGACCCACAGCGAATCAGAAAGCAAGAAAGGAAACACCAATGCCCAGGCTGTCTGAAAAACTGACCCTCGAGCTGAATGCACAGATGGGACGTGAGTTCTCGGCTTCGAACCAGTATCTGGCGATGGCCATCTACCTCGACGACAAGAGCCTCAGCGATCTCGCCAATTTCTACTACCGGCAATCCGAGGAGGAGCGCCAGCATGCGTTGAAGTTCATGCACTACGTGCTCGACGCCGACGCTTTGCCCGTAGTGCCGGAATTGCCGAAGCCAAAAAGTGATTTCGAATCGGTGGAAGAGATCGCAGAGATGTCGCTGAGCATGGAGCGCGAGGTCACGGGCTGCATCCATAACCTCGTTGACCTGGCCATGGAGGAGAGGGACCACAGCACGAACCGGTTCCTGCAGTGGTTCGTCGAGGAGCAGATCGAAGAAGAGGCGACCTTCAACCGGCTTTTGGATGTCACCCGGCAGTCGACGAACCTCCTTCTCATCGACCAGTACGTTTCGCGTCTCGAGCCTACGGGCGGCCCCGACGAGGGCGCATAAGCCACAAGAAGGCCAGCAGTCCCAGGCCGTAGTCGTGGACTTGCGAGAGCAGATGCGTCGCGAATCCCGACAAGATGGCGATCTCCGTCGACATACCGAGCTGGGTGAATCCCAGCGTCCACGCTGCCTCGTAGGTGCCGAAGCCGGCCAGGCTGTGGAGGGGCAGGGTCGCTGACAGCTCTGCACCTGCCACACCGAGAAACACCATGGGGAAGCTCAGCGTGCCCCACGTGTACCCGTGCGGAACCAGAACGGCGTGCAGCAGGCAATAGTAGGCGCCGAACTTGCACAGGCGTACCACGATCGAGAGCAGAAATACTGGCAGAGCCACACCTCGCTGCCAGCTTGCGTCCACCTCGTCCGCGGTCGAGTCGAAGCTCTGAGCGACGCGGGCGAGTCGTGGTGCCGTGGAGCTCTTCCTACGGGAGACTACCGCTGAGAGTGTCAGTGCCAGGAGGCGCAGGGCAGGCCCCATCAGGTAGAGGGCCGCCAGACAGCCGATCAAGAGCAGGAGCGCCAGGCCTCCAAGGACCCAGCTTCCCGCGGGTAGTGTCCCACCGACCGCGAGCAGCGCCAGCAAGAGCAGAGGCGCGATGGCGACGATGTCGAACACGAACGCCAGGAAGAAGGAGGCCAGAGCTTCGTCCAGAGGCAGGCCGCACCGCGACGTGACCATGTACACATAGGAGAGCGAGCCGATGCGTGCCGGCAACAGATCGACGAAGAGGTTGCGGACCAGAGTCACCAGCATCAGTGGCCAAAGTGCGATCTTCTTGTCCAGGAGCACCCAGTAGCGCGCCGATCGCGTCAGCAGCCCGGCGGCCGAGATCGCGACAAAGAGAGCCAAGCTGGGCAGATGGAGATTCGTCAGGGTGCTGGCGAGTTGCCGGAGCTCGATTTGAGACAGAAGGTAGTAGAGCAGTGCGACGCTGATCACAAGAGACGCCAGCCACTGAAGAACGGGGCCTCGCCTGAGGCTCAACTGACCTCCTCGCGAACGAGCAGGTAAGCCACCGCGCCGGGCAGTAGGGCCAGCAACTCCGCGAGTCGGCACAGGATCACGATCGAGAAGGCATCATCTGTCGCGATTCCAAGCAGCCCCGCTAGAATCACGAAGGAGCCCTCGAGCACCCCCATGCCGCCGACCGAAACCGGCAGGCGGGCCACCATGAAGACAATCGGGATGGTGGCGACGAAGAGGATGAACGGGAGATGCAGACCAAGGGCGAGTGCCGCGACCCAGTACCAGGCGATCGGGAAGAACCCCTCGATCACGGTGAGCAGGAGAAACGTCCAAATGACGCCGCGGTGATGGCGCGATTCGGCGTAGGCTTCAGCGAGCTCGCCTGCTTTTCGTGCCAGGGAGCCGCGACCCTCGAGCGCTCGGGCCACACGCTCCGCAAGCCAGAAGGAGAAGGGCAAGCTCACCAGGAGGATCACGAGCAGCAAGGCGACCATGAGCACCAGGTGAAGATTAGAGACCCCCATCTCGAGGCCGAGGACGACGATCATCGACATGCTGAGCGCCGCCAACAGGATTTGCGAGATGGCGCCCAGCCCGCGCTCGAGTGCGATGGTGGCGAGGATCTTCGGGGTGCTGCCGGCGCGACGGACCGCCATCGCGCGGACCACATCAGCGCCCACAGTCATCGGCAGGAACATCCCGGCGAAGGAGCTGATGTAGTAGGCCCGCAGGGCCTGGGGAAACGTCAACCGGAGGTCCTGCACGCGCACGAGTAGCAGCCACTTGAACGCCATCAGAAAACGATCCGCCGTGAGCAGCGCCAGCAGGGCGACAAAGAGCCATGGGTCGACAGCGCGCATCCTCTCGAGCATCTCGCCGAGGTCGACGAAAAAGAGGACCAGCAGGAGCAGCCCGATGCTCAGGGCGATGCGGGCGGCGAGCCGGGCTCTTGGGCTCATTTGACTAGCTACGTGGCGGTGGATGCTGCGAAGTTGGGCGTTTCCTGGCGAATATAGGCACGGTGCCAGAGCTCGAGGTTGATCAGAGCCCAAAGCGTGTGATTGTGGTTGTGGGTCATCGCCATGTGCTCTCCGATCAAGCGATCGATGTACTCGCGGCGCAGATACTCACGGATCAGATCGGACTCATCGAACAGGTCGATCATCCAGTCCCGGAGATCCTCGCGCAACCAGTTCTTGATCGGCAGGCTGTAGCCTTGCTTGCCGCGGTTCAGAATCTTCTCCGGCAGCAGCGAGGCGACCGCAGATTTGTAGATGGCGCGGCGCTCGAGGCGGGGAAACCTCGCCGAG
>CALAKE010000588.1 GCA_937922775.1 uncultured bacterium
GAAAATGAGGCAGCACCTGCCAGCAGATAGTCCATTCCGGACGTTCCTGATCGTGCCAATCAAACGCGCGGGCAGCGTTCTCGGAGTGCTCTACTTCCGCGACGCGCAGCCGAACCGGCGTTTCACTGAGGACCATATCGAGTTCTGCGAGCAAGCGGCCCAGATGATTGCTGGCTTCGTCCACGAGCACAATCTGCTCAGCCAAATCCAGTCACGGCAGCAGAAAGACGCTCTGACTGGATTGCTCACCTACGAGGCCTTCCTGAAGCAAGCTACCGAACTGGTCGGCGACGCCGCTTCCACCCAGCTCACTCTGGCCATCGTCGACATTGATAACCTCCGGGAGGTCAATAGGGAGTGGGGGCATAGCGCCGGCAACTACACGATCGCGCGAGTCGGCCAGCAGCTTGTCGATTCTCTGGAAGATGCGGAGGCAGTTTGTCGCTACGGCGGCGACGAGTTCCTTGCGTTGGTCAAGGCGCCGAAGGCGACCGTGGAGCTGCGGCTGCAGAACGATTTCCTGAACAAGCTCCAGGAGGATAGCGCCGACCTGCCAAGAAGCCCGCGAGCCTCGGTGGGAGTCGCCGGGTATCCGGAGGACGGTAAAAACGCCGAGATCGTTCTCGAGGCCGCTGAGCAGGCCTTGAGGCGCGCCAAGACCGAGGGCGGACACCGCGTCAGCCTGGCTCAATAGCATCGCGACGCCGTTGCCCTTCCCCCCGTTCTGGTCTACGTTCTAATCAGACATACAAGACCGATTTCGGGCGTGAGGGGGCACCGATGTCAGGGACAACTACCAGCGAACACGAGAGATCCCCGAAGAAACGGCGATTCTCGTTCAGGAAGCCTTCCACTCGTGCCTTCATGGACGAGGCAAGGAAGATAGAGGGCTACTCGTACGCCGACAGGATGCACGGGTATTTCTACGGTCGTTGGCCTTATCTATACATCGGTGTGGGCACCGGCGAGCATCGACTCACCAAGCTATTGTTACCCGTGTTCGCGTTCTTCCTCGGCCGCGCCCATAGGCCCGCCCAGGAGGGCAACCGGACCGCGGCAGAGCAGTCTGGGCCTCAGCCATCCGGGACCGAGGAGGGGCCTCTCGAGCCCAATGCCGCCAGAGAGGTCGTGGAGAGCCTCGGCAAGCCCATGCGCGAGATGATCGCCGACGGCTACCACGGCAAGGTCGTTCGCTTCGACGCGGCCCGCCAGCTCGTCACGCTCAATAAAGACATTTCCGTCAAGTGTCCCGAACAAGTGATCCCCTACCCGCGCGCCCGCGACATCATCATGCGCAATCCGGATCATATCGTCGCGCTCGATTGTCCTTGCCGGTCCGTCCGCGACAATCCCTGCAAGCCGGTCGATGTTTGCCTCGTCGTGGGCGAGCCGTTCGCCAGCTTCATCGTCGAGCATATTCCGGATCGGGCCCGACGGATCACTCAGGACAAGGCGGCCGAGATACTGCGCGAAGAGAGTGAACGTGGCCACGTGCATCATGCTTTCTTCAAGGACGCCATGCTCGAGCGCTTCTACGCTATCTGCAATTGCTGCTCATGCTGCTGCGGCGCGCTGCAGGCCTACGACCACGGCACCCCGCTGCTCGCACCTTCCGGTTACGTCAGCCAGATCAGTGCCGACGATTGCATCGCCTGCGAGACTTGCGTCGAGGCCTGTCAGTTCGGCGCGATCTCGATGGTCGACGGCAACGGCTCAGGAGAGGGCTGGGCCGTGGTCGACTACGAGCTCTGTATGGGATGTGGTGTCTGCGCCAGTCATTGCGAGTGGGAAGCGGCCGCTCTGGTGCGCGATCCCGCAAAGGGTGACCCGCTCGAGATTCATGAGCTGATAGCTCAGTCCGAGCCCGAACAGTCGGCGAGGAGCTAGCGGGTCGTGCGGGCCGGATTTTACCGGCGAACGTCTTCTGAGCCCACCTGACCACCGGGCTGTCCTCCGCTCACCGCCCGGCACGGTTTGGCTTCGGGCAAATCGCCCGGGTTTGTACAATCGGTTCGATGAGGAAACAGAGATGCCCTCTCGGCGGGACAGCCACTGTGAGGCCCATGAGGGCACCGGCCCTCGCGAGGATGATCCGGCGTGGGGCAACCGTCGCGGGGCTCATCCCGCTGATTGTCGCGCTGCCATCGGGAGAGGCCTCGCAGGGCGTGGGGACGGATTCCGTCCAGGCAGCGCCCTCAGCGGCCGGCTGCCAGATCCTGCCTGAGGATGATATCTGGAACGTACCGGTCGACACGCTGCCGTTGGACCCGAGGTCTTCGTCGTATATCAACACCATCGGTGCCGGAGAGTACGTCCACGCTGACTTCGGCTCGGGCGAGTGGCCGCCCGGCTCTGGCGCACCCATCGGTATTCCGTTTACCGATGTGCCCGGCGACCAAACCAAGGTCCCGGTGAGCTTCGCTTACGCCAGCGAGAGCGATCCGGGACCGTACCCCATACCCCCCGGCGCACCTATCGAGGGTGGACCGGCCGGCACCGGCGATCGACACGTTTTGGTCATCGACCGGGACAACTGCGTGCTGTACGAGCTGTTCGATGCCTGGCCTCAGCCGGACGGGAGTTGGACGGCCGGTTCGGGAGCCATCTTCGACCTCGGCTCGAGCGACCTTCGGCCCGACGGTTGGACCTCGGCTGACGCCGCCGGCCTACCCATCCTCCCTGGCCTCGTGCGCTACGAGGAGGTGGCTGCCGGCGAGATCAACCACGCGGTTCGCGTCACGGCGCCACAGACGCGCCGGGCCTACGTATGGCCCGGGCGCCATTTTGCCTCTGCACTCACCGGGCCGCAGTACCCGCCAATGGGGCAGCGCTTTCGCCTAAAGAGAGGATTCAATACCTCAGGCTTCTCGGCAGAGGTTCAGGTGATCCTGGCAGCCCTCAAGAAGTACGGCATGATACTGGCCGATAATGGATCCTCCTGGTTCATCTCGGGCGCTCCTCATGCGAGCTGGGACAACAGTGTCTTGCACGAGCTACATCAGGTGTTCGGCTCAGACTTCGAGGCGGTTGCAGGCGAGGCGCTCATGCTGACGCCCGACTCCGGACGCGCGATGCTCGACCGACTGTTGCTTTTCAACAGCTAGAGTCAAGAAGTCAGGGCTAGAGGACGTCCAGAGGCTCCACCCCGACCTTTTCGGGATCAGCGATCCCGGTGATCTGCCTTTCCGGCCCACTCTGTAACAGATCCAGGTGCTCGGGCGGATCGATCAGCCGACCTTCTGCAGACTTCACCAACATGACGTGGGGCCTCTTGGGATCATCGGGGTTGGTAGCGTAGGCGATCGCCGCCGAACCGTCCGCGAGTTCCAGCGACGTGCCCGGCGGGTAGTACCCCATCATTCGGAGAAAGCCCATGAACAGGTCTGGGTCGAACAGCCGGCCGACGTCCTCTTCCATGATGTTCATAGTCTTGTCGGGCGCCAGGCCTTCACGGTAGGGTCGCTCGGATCGCAGAGCGTCGTAGACATCCGCAATGCAGACGATCTCCGAGGCGAGGTGGGGCCGCCAGTCGGGGTCGTCGCGGAGGTCGTCATGATAGGCAAGGTGATGCTCGTATGACACTACCGGGGCCAGATCTCCGATCCCTGGAGTAGAGGTGAGCATCCTGGCGCCGTCCCGACCGTGGCGGTGAACAATCACCCATTCCTCGTCGTCGAGCTTTCCGGGTTTGTGCAGGATCTCGAGGGGAATGAGCTCCTTGCCTACATCATGAAGCAGCGCTGCAACGCCAATATCGTGAAGATGATCGGGGGGGAAATCCAGGCTAGTGGCGATGGCCACAGTGATCATGGCGACGTTGACCGAATGAGTGTATGAGTAGTCGTCGTGGCTCTTGAGAGCCTGCACGGCGAGTAGAGGTCGCGTCTCCGTGACCGCCAGCTCTACCAGCTCACGGGCGAAGTCCTTGGCTTCCTCGACATCGGCGATCGTGCCATCGGCTCTCACCCTGCCGCGGATGGACTGTACCAATCGAAGTCCGGTGCTGTAGGCCTCCCAGGTGCGGAACAGGCTCTCGGGATCAGTGGTGCCCCCGGCGCCGAGCTTGATCATGCTGGCGACGATGTGAGTGATGCCCTCAGCGGGAATCACCTCGCTCAGGCCACCCATCGCCCAGAGCTGGTCGGGTGAGAGCAGCAGGAGGTTTAGAAATTTGCGTGTTTCCCACTCCTCCAATCCGGCTGTGAACTCGAGCTTCTGCACACCAGCAGCTTTCAGCAGCTTCGCCAGCTCCTCGAGCAGCTCAGCATCGATAGGGATCTGGATACTGCCGAAGAGGAACTCCGTCGGGGCCACCGCAAGCTGGATCTTCCCTCTGCGCTGGAGCTGCTCCGAAAGCTGACCGTAGAGCTCCTTGAATCCCTGCTCAACATGCGGGTGTCGGGGTGGGTAGATCTGCAAGAACTGAGCCGCAGCCAACAGCTTCGCGGCGATGGCTTGGAACTCCTCGCGCGTGCCGGGCGACCTGCCGCCAGTACGGTCCTGAGTGCTCACGTCTGTCTCCGGAAGAAACTTGTCCGCTCGGTATCCAGACCACGAAGTTGTGGCAGATCGGGCGATAGGCCCACTTCCGCCCCTGACAGTTCAGCGACAGCCCATTCCGCTGCCTCGCGCACGGGTTGGCGACGCTTCTTGAACAGCCGCGGCCGCTTCTTGGAAATCCGTTGCAGTGCCGGAAGAGCAGCCTGGTCTCCGATCTTGCCCAAGGCAATGGCGGCGGTTCGAATCATATCGGTATTCTGCCCCCGCCAGTTTGATAGGCGAAGCAACTCCTCCAGCCTCTCTCTGCCCCCACCTCTACCTGAAAACCCGAGCATGCTGATTGCGAGTAACCTTACCTCGCGGTCGGAATCGTGTGTCGCCTTGATCAACAGGTCGGCAACCGCCTCGTCTTCCATCCTCATGAGGGCAAATAAGGTCTCGGTTCGCACCCTCTCGTCCTCGTGCGTAAGCGTGGATTCGAGATGGGGAATGAAGCGCGAGTCGCCGACCTCCCCGATGATGAGCACGAGGTTTCGCACAAAGTACCACCGCTCGTCGGTGAGATTGTCTTTCACCTCATCGAGGACATCGGCCCCCATGGCGGCCAGCATTTGCACCAAACGCTGCCTGAGGCGCCGGCTTTCCTCCTTCGCCAGGGTCTCGAGCAGGCCGGCGATGATCCCGCTCCCCCCCAGCCTCAAAAGACTGCCGATTGCTTCCGCATCCTCTTCAGCCCGGCTGAATGAGTCACGCACGAGACTGCGGAGCGTCTCCTGATCGTAGAACTCAGTGAAGATCTCCCTGGCCTTCTCGCGCTGCCCCTTAGTCTTGCCACTCCCTTCGTCAGCATGCTCTTTGAAGGCTCGTAAGACTCTCTCTGCCAGCACGAACTGCCGCTGACTGAGAATTTCGGCGAGTACCGCGGTCAGATTGTCGGCCGCCTTGACATAACCTTCATCCTCGTCCTCCTCATCCAGGACGGCCAGCATGACCCGGCACTTCCGCTGGAAGATTTCGAGTGAGGAGAACTCCGACATCCGAGGAGTAATCCGCTCCAGAGGCCACAAGTCTGTGGGTACCGTGTTGAGACTCACATGTGCCAGGGTCGCCTCATAATCGCTCGAGAGAAACCGCTGCGGCACATCGCCCCGCAACGCATCGGTGAGCCGGGGCCACTCCTCGAGCCATCCTTCACCGCTGCCGAAGCTGGCAACCTCCTGATCCAGGAACTCGCGGACCCCGGCGGCGAGCTCATCTCGGTCATCGCGGCCCTTCAGGAGACGGTCGAACAATCCATACAGACGAGGTGTCGCCTCATCGTTCGTCTTGAGGGT
>CALAKE010000589.1 GCA_937922775.1 uncultured bacterium
CCGAACGACTCGCGCAACAGCTCGCGCACGGCAAGGCTGATCGGCAGATCCATCGATGTACGGGACGCGGCGTAGCCGTCCTCCGCGGCGACCACCTTCGCCAGCATCGGGTAGCGTGCCCGAGTCTCGCTGTCTGGATCCTCCGTAATGACGTGGAACCCCTGCTCCCGGACGTGCTCGACGATCCGTTGTACCTGGTCCATAGGTCGAACGTCGACGACGAGACGTAGGTCGAGCTCGGCGATCGCCAAGTCGGGAACGATTGTTCGTGCCTCCTCGGCGACCCAGCCGCTGCGCATTCCGCGCACGTTCAGCGATGGGTAGGTTATGGCCTCGACGCGCCGTTCCCACTGGCCCTCGGGCTCCGCGAATCCGAGGGCGGCAGGCGACTGGGCTGGGTCATCTGGAATTGTTGCCAGAGCAGCGAGCTCGGTTTCCGTAAGCTCGACTCGGTCGTCGTACCAGCCGGCGACCAGAACCTGGCCCGTAGCGGGGTCCTTCATGGTGCTGAGAAGCTGCGCCAGACGCATGGCCGGATTGGGGGCCCAATTGCCGTAGTGACCGCTATGTAGCGGCCGGAGGGGGCCGTAGACGGTGATCTGAACGGACGTGATGCCCCTCACTCCGAAGGTCAATGTGGGGGTTCCGGAGGGGTGTTTCGGGCCGTCGGCGATCAGCACCAGGTCGGCGGCCAACAGGCTTTCATGCTGCCGTGCCACGGCGCTCATGTTGGGTGAGCCTGATTCCTCATCACCCTCGAAGAAGAACTTGATGTTGGATTGCGGCTCGATGCCTGCCGACATCAAGGCGTCCAGGGCTGTCAGCGCCATGATGATCGGCGAACGATCGTCGGAGGCGGAGCGTGCGTAGACGCGCCAATCGGGGTCGACCGGGCCGTCATCCGGCAACGCAACAATCGAAGCACCCTCGGCAAGGCTGCCGTTGCGGTAGACAGGTTCCCAAGGATCGTGGCCGATCCACTGCGATTGATCCACGGCCTGCCCGTCGTAGTGAGCGTAGATCATCACTGTTCGGCGCGCTCCCGGCACAAGTCGCTCAGCGAATACGTACGGAGGGCCGTCCGTCTCCAGCAGTTGACCCTGAATTCCGCGCCGTTCGAGAGCCGCGAGAATCCACTCCGCGGCACGGCGAATGTTGGGCGTGTCGGAGGCGACGTTCGGAATCGATAGAAAATCGGTGAACTCTGCAAGGATCTCGCGCTCGTGCGCTTCACGATATTGCCGAGCACCGAGCACGACCTCGGACAGTTCCGTCTGGCCCGTGTTGCCCGCCTGTGCCGATTCACTGATTCGATTCGGCCCCATCGCTGCGCTCGAGGTGGAGAGCAACGAGCCGACCGTTGGTGTAGTTGAGACAGCCATCAGGGTGGCTGCGACTGCTGCCACAATCGTGATCGAGATCAGCCGTGATCGCATGGGTGCTTCCTCCTCTTTTCGTTCAAGCCCACATATCCGAGGTTCTACTCGAGTACCTCCAGGGCGGCGGTCTTCACCAAGCAGGTCACCTCGACTCCGGGCGCCATACCGAGATCTCGCACCGCGTCGTTCGTGACTTCAGCCCACAGTCGTTGATCGGCGACTGACAGAGCCGCGAATATGTGACCGTGACGAGGAACGAGCTCTTCGATTCGTGCGGGGAACCGGTTCCGCGCTGACAGCCTGACTACCTCGCCGCGGGCGAGCATGACGTCGGACGCAGCGAATTGTACGTAGGTTGGATCTGACGGGGGGGCATCGACGTGGGGGAGTCGCACGCAGACCTCACCCCGGGTTCCGGGGACACACGCCAACCACGCACCGTCAGAGCTTCTGACAGGACGAACCAGCCGCAACAGATTGACCGGCTCTCCGTTCGAGCCAGCTAGACCTGCAGCTCCGAGCACTTCCTCGGGATCTCCTTCTTGGACGACGCGGCCGCCATCGAGCGCCACCACCCAGTCAGCGAGGCGCTGAACCTCGGCACGATGGTGACTGACGTAGAGCGTCGGCAAATCCCACTCGTGGATGATCCGGTCGACATAGCCGAGAATGGTGCCGCGGCGGGACTCATCGACCGCCGCCACGGGCTCGTCCATCAGGAGCAACTCGGGCGCCGACATGAGCGCCCGCCCCAGAGCCAGCCGCTGCCCTTCCCCGCCCGAAAGAGTGTCGGGGCGGCGCCCGAGCATTGTGCCGAGATCTAGCACTTCGATAATGCGTTCGACTGCCGGTGCGCTGCCATTTCCCTGCCTGCGGCGCTGGCCGTAGCGGAGGTTCTGCTCGACGCTGAGGTGAGGGAAGAGTCTCTGGTCCTGAAACACAACGCCGAGGCGGCGCTTGTCCGGCGCCACAGAGAGCGACAAGGCGGAATCGAAGAGCACGTGGTCACCCCACGAGATACGGCCCGACTCCGGAGAGAGAAACCCGGCGATGGCCATGAGGATCGAGGTCTTACCCGCTCCCGACGGGCCAAAAAGCGCAATCATTCTCTCGTCGGTTGTGAAATCGACATCGAGATCGAACCCCGTCGGGAAGCGATGCCGGCAGGCTACCCGTAGATGACTCACGAGGACCTCCCGCGACGCTCCAGCCACTCGCTGAACGCCAGGGCCGCAGCCGCCAGCAGGACCGCCACAATCGCCAGGCGAGTGCTACTGGCACCACCCCCTGCACGGTTCATCTCAGTGAAGACCCCGAGCGGCAACGTCCGCGTTTCTCCCGGGATGTTCCCGGCGAAGGTAATCGTGGCGCCGAACTCGCCCAGACTACGGGCAAAGGCCAAGACTGCTCCGGCGATAATCCCAGGGCGCGCGAGAGGCAGGCTGATACTCAGAAAGCTGTCGACTCGGCTGGCGCCCAAGGATCGTGCCGCCTCCTCCAGTCGACGGTCCACGCCCTGGAATGCGAGGCGGATGGCTCGCACCATCAGTGGGAAGCCGAGTGCGGCGCTCGCGATAGCCGCTGCCCACCACGTGAAGGCGATCTGTATCCCGAAAACCTCTTCTAGCCAGCCGCCAATCCACCCCTGTCTGCCAAATAACCGCAGAAGCAGGTAGCCGGTCACCACTGGCGGCAGCACGAGCGTGAGGTTCACGAGGGTCTCGACGAAGATCTTGCCGCGGAAGTCACGCCGGGCTAGCAACCAGCCGAGCGCCACGCCGAAGGGTAGGGACAGGGCCACGGCCCACAACGCAACTCTCAGACTGAGGCTTACGGCTGTCCATTCGGCTGATGTCAGTCCGACCATTTCAGAAGCTCACCCCGCGCGGTGCGGCAAAACCACTCTCGATGAAGTGGTTCCGTCCACGCTCAGATACGAGGAAATCGTACAGCTCGGCCGCCTGCGGGCTCCCAGCATCGAGGAGCAACAGAGGGTACTCGATCGGGCTGTGGGTTGACGCGTCAATGGTGGTAATCACTCTAACGGCGTCTGAGGTGGCGGCGTCCGATGAGTAGACAAACGCGGCGTCCGCCTCACGGCCAGCGGCGAGAGCCAAGGCGGCTCGGACATCGAGGGTGGGCAGCAAGCGTGGCTCGATACGCGACCAGAGTCCCAGAGTCTCGAGAGCTTCGCGTGCGTAAACTCCGGCCGGCACCGCCTCGGTGTCGGCGATGGCGATGAGGCCGAACCGGTCGTCCGAGATCAGAGACGTGAGATCGACAGTCGCACCTATGGTCGTTTCTCTGGCGACAACCACGACCAGGCGATTGCCGGCCACGCTCGAGCTGGCGACGACGGTCTGACGCCCCGCCACATAGTTGGCCCAAGAGGTGCTCGCCGAGAGCAGCAGGTCGGCGGGTGCACCAGAGGTCACCTGGCGTGCGAGCGTCGAGGTCGGGCCATAGCTTGCACGAACCTGGATTCCGGTATCATCGGTGAACTCGGCGATGGCGTCGTCGAGGGCGTTGATGGTGCTGGCCGCTGCCAGGATCAATACGCCTCGACCAGCACGCGGGGGCGAAGGACCGCCACAGCCCGGCGTGCTGAGTGAGAGCACAATAAGAGCGGACACGGCCACGCACGCAATCCGCATGCTAGCCAGAGGACGGAGTGATCGAGAGCAGGTGGGCATAGGACCCGACCAGAGTACCCACAGGCCCAAGGGGAGGCAACGGCGTCGAAGCAAGGGGTGTATGGCAGAAACGAGTGTGCTAGCGTTTCCCAATCCCCGGTGTGATGATTCGCCACTGAATCCAGTGGCCTCGTTTCCTGAGCGGGCCATCTAATGGAACCGAAGCGTCCAGAGGTCAAATGGCAGCGAAATCGAAGCGCAAACGAGCGCAAGTGAAACAGCAGGGTCAGACTCCTCAGCAGCCACTGCAAGCCCGTGTCTCGAGGATTGCTGGCATCATTTTGGGGCTCGCGATGCTCGTCGCCGGCTTCTTCAAGGCCATCGATCCTTGGACGTTCCTCGGATCGTTACCGGCATACGGCGTGCCGGAGATCCTGCATTACCCGATCGTCATCGCTCTCCCGGCCCTCGAGGTCGCCCTGGGTGTCATGTTGATTGCCGGGTGGCAACTCAGGTGGGCGGGCATCGTCTCGATAGCTCTGATTGCGGTCTTCAGTGCCGCGATCGCCTACGGCTGGAGTCTGGGTGATCTCGAGGAGTGCGGCTGCTTCGGGCCCTTCATCCAGCGTTCGCCGGGGCAGGCTCTCTTGCAGGACCTCGGCCTTCTCATCCTGGCCGTATTGGTTGTATCAGGGCCCGCAGCGAGCATGCGGACACTGACAAGACGGCAGTTGGGGGTGCTCGGGATCGTCGCGGTCGTCGCGCTGTCGGTTTCCGCCGCCGGGATGGCACGTGACACGAGCACAGTGGGCTCGGATGTTACCCAGATGGCGCAGCTAATACCCAGCGAAGAGCCGCCCCGGGCGTCCGATCCGACGGGTTCCATGGCGCGGCCCAAGCCGAGTGACCTGGCGCCCGATGAGCTCGACCTGGAGAATCGCGAGTACCTCGTTTACATGTTCCATCCGCGCTGCCCCCATTGCAACGAAGCTGCGCCGGTCATCGCCACATATGCTAGTCACTTCTCGTTGCCGAGCTTGGTCGGGTTTACCTTTGACGCGGTGCCGGCCGAAGTCGACGAGTACAAAGCAAAGATGGCGGTGCCGTTCCCCGTGTATCAACTGCCGTCGCGGGCCTTTGTGCAGTTCACAGGCGATGGCGCGGTGCCGCAGCTCGTGTACGTTCGCAAGGGTGAGATTGTTCGCGTCTGGCCAGGCATGCCTCCCACGGCAGAGCGGTTGCGCGAATACATTGCGAGCGTAACCCGCTGAATCCAAATCGGTCGCATGGGAGCGACAGCAAGGAGGAGCCTCTTGCCACGGCTGACCCGAATCTACACGCGCACGGGAGATGATGGCACGACGCAGCTAGCGTCTGGGCGTGAGGTGCCGAAAGATGCCCCGCGTGTGCAGGCGTACGGGGCGGTTGACGAGCTCAACGCTCAGATCGGTGTTGCC
>CALAKE010000590.1 GCA_937922775.1 uncultured bacterium
GACAGTATCGGCGCCAACAAAAGGCTCCCGACCCTCGGCGGTCTCTTCCGCTGACAGGTCGGCCACGAGAAGCGGTCGGCCACGATTCAGCTCCTCGACCCACTCGGGCACATCGCTCAACTCCACCGCCATGCCGGCGAGGTTCGGTCGTCCCGCGGGCTCCCTCGAGCAAACGACCTCCAGAGTGTCACTCTCCGACACCCTGGCACAGATTGTACGGGTGTCGGCGAAGTGCTCCTGAAGACGGTCGAGGGCAATCTCGATCATCTCCTCGACAGAGGATCCCGCTTTCATGCCTGCCAGAATGCTGTTCAGCAGCTCGAGGCGGGCCTGGCTGCGGATGAGAGCCTCCTCGGCGAGCTTTCGGTCCGTGATGTCTCGGACCACGCCGACGAGGCTACTGATCTCGCCGTCACGGTCGATGAGCGTGGCAACGATCTCCGTCCAGACCTTGCCACCGTTCCTTTTGTTGAGTGCCTGCTCCGAGCAGAACCGCTCCTTGCCATCCTCGAGGGCAGCATCGAGCCGTTCCTGGAATACGAGGTGGCGGGTCGGGTCGGGGAACAGGTCGCCAGCCAGCATACCCACCGCCTCCTCGACTTCGTACCCGAGGATCTCGGTGAGCGCTTTGTTGGCATACTCGATTCGCAAATCGGGCAGAGTGAAGACAATAACGGCGTCGGCCAAGGATTCGGTCAGGTCGACGAGGAAGCGCTCCGAATCTCGCGAGTGGGCAAAGAGAGAGTGGTACAGAGAATCCTCCGTTAGTCTCCCGTTCCTCTTCGTCTGAGACCGCCTGCCAACCATCAGTGACTGCCCCCAGCGGGCGCACGTGCGATGCAAGCCAAGAGGTACGCCTGCGTTAAGGCCCACCAGTAATGCGTGCGCTCCTGATTTGGAGCTCCAACCGGTGGACAGATTGGCCCCGCAACGTCACCTCCACGCCAGTAGAACGAGGATTGTGGACTTTTTCCGGAGCTTTTGTCGAATTTTGTGGAAACGACATGAATCCTCGGGCAGGCTCCCTCTTCGCGGTTCATCGCGAGACTACCTGACGGATTGTGACGAGCCCGGACTTCGCGCACCTCCCGGCTACCGATCGAGTTGGAGCAGCTTGGCGAGGAGACTGGTCTCGAGGTATTCGAGGTCGAACGGTTTGTTGATGAAATCTGCGGCACCCAGATCCAGACTCTCGCGAGCGGTATCTTCGTCCGCATGCCCTGAGATCGTGATCACAGCCAATTCCGCACCGTCGTCGCGCAAGATGCGAAGTAACTCGAGCCCGCCGAGCCTGGGCATCTTCAGATCGAGCAAGACGATATCAGGAGCATCAGTACGGATCAGGGCGAGAGCCGCCTGGCCATCTTCAGCGACATCGACCTGATAGCCCCGCTCAGAGAGAAAACGGCTGAGCACTTCACGAACGAAGGGCTCATCGTCCACAACCAGGACCCTTGTGCCTTCTTCTACGAGAGGATTCTTCCCCACCATGGCTCATCTACCCCCTGCCTCGTCGGCAACTCGCTCTTGGATCCGCCGGATCTCCGGCAGCAAGTCCAGGAAGGTGTCGAGGAGGCCAGGGTCGAGGTGAGTCCCTCGACCCTCGATCATGATTTCCACTGCTTCATCCTCAGGCATTGCCGGTCGATAGATTCGATCGTGTACGAGTGCATCATAGACGTCGACCACCGCCACGAGACGACCGGATGCAGGGATGGCGTCGCCCTCGAGGCCGCGAGGATATCCGGTCCCGTCCCATTTCTCGTGGTGCGATAGGGCGATCTCCTTTGCCAGACGCAACAACGGGATTCTCGAGCCTTCGAGAATGTGGGCCCCGATATGCGTGTGCGTCTTGATGATCTGGAACTCCCTTGTGGTTAACTCCCCCGGCTTCAGCAGAATGGTGTCAGGGATACCGATCTTGCCTACATCATGCATGGGCGCCGCGAGGCGGATCGCTTCGATCTCCTTTCGCCTCCAGGCGAGAGCAGTGGCCAGGAGCTCTGCGTACAAGCCCATGCGACGGATGTGCGAGCCAGTTTCCTCATTGCGGAACGCTGCGGCCGAGATGAGACGCAGCGAAATCTCTTCCTCGCGGCGCTGGATCTCGGCGGTTCGCTCCTGTACCTCTTCCTCGAGGAGCTGCTGGTAGTCACGCCCTGCCAAATCCATGCGGCGCCGTTCGAGGGCATTGACGACATTAATCAGCACTTCGTTGCGACCAAAGGGCTTGATCACGTAGCCATAGGCACCCAACTCCAGGGCCGTTACAGCAGTTGACCGATCGTCCACTGCAGTCACCATGATCACGGCAACGTCCGGTAACAGCGAGCGGAGACGCACCAGCATCTCCAGACCAGACATTCCAGGCATGCGGATATCAGAGATCAGGAGGTGAAACTCGCCCGTCTGCAGGATCTCGAGTGCGTTCTCGGCATTCTCCGCCTGCACACACTGATACCCTTCTGCCTCGAGCCACCGACGCAGGATTTCCCGAACGTAGGGCTCGTCGTCGACAATGAGGACCCGTGTCTGTGCAGGCTCGACCATTCTCTAGGCGTCCAGCATTTCGCGGAGGGCTCGGGCTAGCTCCTCGGGCCCCAGTGGATTCCGGAGGTCCTCATCACCGGTGTCCGGCCCCTCGATACCGGACTCTGCCCCTTCCGGAGACCCTGACAGGTGGAGCACCTTCAGCTCGGGGTTACTCTGCCTCAGCTTCGCGTACAAGCGACGACCGCCAGATCCGGGCATGGCCAGGTCAGTTACGAGCAACGACACGTCGTCGCCCATTTCCGCGAAGAGCGCTTCGGCGTCCTCGGGATTTGTGGCGGTCAGAACTTCGTATCCTTGATCGGCCAACAGCCGCTGCACGTCATCAAGCACGCGCTTCTCGTCTTCGACCACCAGAATGGTCTCGGAACCGCCCGCCAGTGGATCCTCTTGGGTCGCGTTCAGCGCCTCTTCACCGTGCTCTTCGACAAGCGGCAGGTAGATGCGGAACGTGGTTCCCTGGTCGGGCTCACTGAACACTAGAACATTGCCGCCGTGCTGAGCGATGATCCCGTACACCATGGGGAGACCCAGCCCAGTCCCCTTCCCGACATCCTTGGTGGTAAAGAAGGGCTCGAAAATGTGCGCCATGGTATCGACGTCCATGCCGTGACCGCTGTCCTTGACAGTTAGCGTTGCGTACGATCCAGGCTGGACACCTGCCTGACGGGCTGCCTGCCCCGTGATCAGATCCACGATGGCGAGCTCGAGTGTCAACGTCCCGCCAGCAGGCATGGCATCACGAGCGTTGGCAGCCAGGTTCATCAGCACCTGCTCGATCTGTGCGGGATCGGCACGAACCAGGCCCGGATTGGCCGTGTCGGACTCGAACACCAAATCGATATCCTCTCCGAGCAGACGCTCGAGCATGGCGGAGGATCTGGTGAGGAGACCATTCAGGTCGAGTACCTGGGGCTGCAGCGCCTGCTGGCGGCTGAAGGCCAAAAGCTGTCGTGTCAGTGATACGGCGCGTTCGGCGAGATCTCGGATCTTGCGGAGATCGTCGCCCATGTTCGGGTCAGCTCCGGCACTGCAATCGAGGAGCTGTGTGTAGCCGATGATGCCGGTCAGTAGATTGTTGAAGTCGTGGGCGATACCTCCCGCCAGCTGTACAACGGCTTCCATCTTCTGTGCTTGCCGGAGCTGTGCCTCGAGGTCGACGCGAGCACTGATGTCGTTTTTGATGGCAATGAAATGAGAGATGACTCCAGCTTCGTCACGTACCGGCGTGATGGTCATCTCCTCGGTATAGAAGCTACCGTCCTTACGCCGGTTGACAACCTCACCGCCCCAGACCCAGCCGGACTGAATCGTTTCCCACATTTCCTTGTAGAAGGCATCATCGTGGCGCCCGGACTTCAAGAACCGCAGGTTTCTTCCTGCCGCTTCCTCGGCCGTGTATCCGGTCATGGCCGTAAAGGCCGGATTCGTCCACACGACTCTGCCATCGCCGTCGGTGATGACGATCGAGTTTGCCGCGCTCTCCAACGCGGCGCCCTGTAGACGAAAGCGTTGCTCGTTGTCGCGCAACTCCTCATCGTCCAGCCTGCGTTGGCTTATGTCTCGTGCGAACGCGCAGTGATATTCCTCACCGCCGAACTCCTGGTGGCTGACCGACACTTCCACTGGGAAAAGGCTATCGTTTTTTCGGCGGTGCATGGACTCGAAGGTGTGTGAACCCAGGGCCTCCAGCTTCTTCCAGTGAACTAGCCAACCTCCCTCGGTGAGGCCTGGGACAATATCCAGGACACTCATGGACAGAAGCTCTTCACGGGAGTATCCAAGGGTTCGGCAGGCCGCAGCGTTGACGTAGATGAGGCGCTTGTCCTTCCCTATCCAGAAAACCGCGTCGGCCGCTTGATCAACAGCGACCTTCGTCATGTGGAGCATCCTGTCTGCCATGGAAGGTGTCTCCACGGAGCGCTCGGAGTCTGGGCGACTTGTCTCGCGGTCTTCGTTCATTGGATCTGCCTGGTCCACTGCACTAGTCAAACTACGCGAAGCCTCAGGACGCGAGGGCACAAATCGCATATGAGGATCACGAATAGTGGCTTTGCCTCAGGCCACCCCGCAGGCTATGAGAGTACCTTCCGGCAGAGCGGAGAGCGACGCGTAGCTCGACATTGGCTGTACGGAGCGCACCTCCCCGTTTCTGTCCCCACCCCCCATCGTCCTACCTCTCGAGGGGCATACGGTCCCCGTCGCTACCTTGCCAATACACTGCCCCGTAGGGTCCCGAACCGCCTTGCCATCGATTCCGGTCCGGCCCCGCGAGTCTGATCACTGGCCAGTTCGTAGATACCGAGGTAGAACACACCACTCATACAGAACCTGAGTGCCTCACTCAAGACCGTTCTTCACCGACACACAGAACGGCGGCGACGTGGTTCCGGTGTCGAGACGCCTCCGCGATGACGCCCGTGTCTCCTCGTTGTCTCTTTCCCACTCCCCAGTGAGTCTCGAGAATCCGACGCATCACACATTCGCCAAAGCCTGCTAGAGTGAGCCGCCATGACTGATCGCCGACATACAAACCGTCTCGCTACCGAAACCAGCCCATATCTCCTCCAGCATGCGCATAACCCCGTGGACTGGCACCCATGGGGTCCGGAGGCGTTGGAGCGCTCACGTGCGGAGGACCGGCCCATCCTGTTGAGCATCGGATACGCCGCCTGCCATTGGTGCCACGTCATGGAGCGGGAGTCTTTCGAAAACGAGGCCACCGCGGCGCTCATGAACCGCCATTTCGTGTGCATCAAGGTGGACCGAGAGGAACGCCCCGACCTCGATAATATCTACATGACCGCTGTGCAGATGATGACGCAACATGGCGGCTGGCCGCTCACGGTATTCCTCACTCCCGACCTCAAACCCTTCTTCGGTGGCACCTATTTCCCTCCGACGGACCGCATGGGAATGTCCGGCTTTCCCACCGTGCTCCAGGCCGTCGCCGACGCCTATGCCAACCGCCGCAACCAGATCGAGAACGTAGCCAACGAACTGACCGACCACCTCGGGAGGCAGGCGGCCACGGGGGAATCGAAGCAGGCCCTCGATGGAGACCTCCTCGACGATGCGGTGGACGAGCTCGGGAGGCGATTCGACCCGGCCCACGGTGGATTCTCCCCGGCCCCCAAGTTCCCCCAAAGCACGTCGATCTCTCTGCTCCTGCGTGCAGCGCACGCGGATGACGATGCCGAGTCGCTGTCGATGGCGACGTTGACGCTCGACAGAATGGCCACGGGGGGGATGTACGACCAAATCGGCGGCGGGTTCCACCGCTACTCAACCGACGCCGAGTGGCTCGTGCCCCATTTCGAGAAGA
>CALAKE010000591.1 GCA_937922775.1 uncultured bacterium
GCGTCGGTTCGGCAACCGTGGAGAGCGACTGGCCGGCGGATTTCGTCAAGCGAATGGAGCGGATCGGAAACGTATTCGCGAACGCACTAGAACGAAAGAGGAAGGAGACGGCGCTGGAGCAGGCGATGACCGAAATCGGGCAGCTGCGCGACCGGCTCCTGGCAGAGAACGTCTATTTGCGTGAGGAGATTCTCAACGAACATGACTTCCAGAGCATCGTCGGTAACAGCGAGGCGCTACGTCGGATTCTACGCCAGGTCGAGCTCGTGGCCGCCACCGATTCCACCGTTTTGATCACGGGAGAAACGGGCACAGGCAAGGAGCTCGTGGCTCGCGCTGTCCACGCCCTGAGCAATCGCAGCGATCGCCCGCTGGTGAAGGTGAGCTGCGCTGCGCTGCCGCCGACGCTGATCGAGAGCGAGCTCTTCGGCCACGAGAAGGGGGCATTCACGGGCGCGACGGCCACGAAGCTCGGCCGTTTCGAGCTCGCCGACGGTGGCACCATCTTCCTCGACGAGATCGGCGATATGGATCCCGACCTGCAAGCGAAGTTGTTGCGGGTGCTCCAAGAAGGCGACTTCGAAAGGGTGGGAGGCATCAAGACACAGCGCGTCGACGTGCGTGTCATCGCCGCTACCAATCGAGACCTCGGTAAGGCGATCGAGGAGGAGCGGTTCCGCTCCGATCTCTTCTATCGATTGGCTGTCTTTCCGATCGAGGTCCCACCGCTGCGCAGACGCAGCGACGACATCCCGCTTCTGGCCTGGTACTTCATCGAGCGCGAGGCTAAGAAGCTCGGCAAGATCATCGACAGCATCCCGCAGGAGGCGCTTGACTCGATGGCAGCCTACGACTGGCCGGGCAATGTCCGCGAGCTCGAAAACCTCATTGAGCGCGCCGTCGTTCTGTCACCCGGACCGACGCTGATGATCTCGCCGCTCTCCGCCACCGAGGTTCTGACGTCATCCCTCCTCACCGCAGGCGGCGGTACCGAATCGCCAGCCGAAGTGCCTGCGGACGACCCGGTCGAGCCGATTCATTCGAGCTCTGGACCTCTGCACATCACCCTTGCGGACGCCGAGCGCCGGCACATTCGCGATGCGCTGGAGTCGTGCGGGTGGAGAGTCAGCGGCAGCGGCGGCGCGGCAGAGATACTTGGGTTGAAGGAGAGCACTCTGCGCTACCGGATGCGCAAGCACGGCATCACACGGCCTGGCTAGCCCGCATATCTCAACGCGTCGCGAGGCGAGCACAGTGCCTCTTGCGGCAGCTCGGAGTCGATCGAAGATGACCCTGGGCTGGCCTCGCCGAATTCCCAACAGACGCCTCTCGTGCACCCGAGGTCGCTGCCTGGGCCGAGACAGCAGGAGATCTGTTCCCAATGTTCTCCGGTGGCCATCTAAGGAAAAGAGGTGAAGGGGCCGATGCGAAGGCGCACAATCCCTGCAGAGTCGGGAGAAGATGTACGACAGACTTGACTTAGTCAATAGCTTAGTTAATCATTATCTGCATGAGAGTAGTGGGTGTGCACGAGGCAAAGACCCATCTTTCGAGACTCCTGCGCCGCGTGGCAGCGGGCGAGGAGATCGTCATCGCAAGGGGCGGCAGGCCTGTGGCTCGGCTGGTTCCGATCACCGATCCGAGGGAGCGTAGCCTCGGTAGTGACCGTGGGCTGTTTGACCTTCCCTCCGACTTCGACGCCCCCCTGCCCGACGATGTGCTCGAGACGTTCGAATCGTGAGGTTGCTACTCGATACGCAGTGCTGGCTGTGGATGCAGGTGTCACCGGACCGCTTTTCAGCCCCGGCCCTCGAGTTGCTCCAGCACCCGGAATCGGAGCTGGTGCTGTCTGCGGCCAGCTCATGGGAGATCGCGATCAAGCACGCCATCGGAAGGCTGAGGCTGCCGATACCCCCCGAGGAGTACGTCCCATCTCGCATGGAGAGAAGCGGGGTCACCGCCCTCGCGATCGAGCACAGCCACGCGCTCCAGGTTGCCAGCCTCCCTCTGCATCATCGCGATCCCTTTGATCGTCTGCTGATTGCCCAGGCCCAGCTCGAGAAGCTCCCCATCCTCACCGCGGACCGCCAGCTCGAGCCCTACGAGGTGGAGATCCGCTGGGCGGGCTGATCGACGGCTCCTGCTCAATCGCCAACCGCGCGATCGGTGTGCTGACATCGGCGCGCTCATCGGCACGTCCCTGCACCTAGCCGATCACCGACCTATGGCTCGTCTTGGCGCGGTACTGCGGCGCCGAAGCTCCATTGATGGGCCAAGCATTCGGGCAGGGTCCAGTCCGTGAGTTGAACACTGTCGCGTCGAACCACGCGCGTGTCCCCCCGGCTCATGTTGGGCCCTCTGGGGATAAAGACTGACGCAAGCTTGTCTCCCGTCTCGGGATCCGAGAATTCGGAGGTGAGCACACCGACCGACCGGATCTCGGCACTCGGCCAGTTGACCAGCACGACGGCGACGGGAGATTCCTCGTCCGGCGCGAGCTCGGTCACCAGGTCGCGCTCGAACGATAGCCAGGTGCGAAACCCGCGGCTGCGCAGGAGGAATGGTCGCACGAATACTCCCACGACCCAGCTGAGAAGGGCGGGAAGCAGCAGGACGGCCGCTATCACGATCACCCAACGATATGCACCCGCCCCAACCCACGCCCAAAGCAAGTTGGCCTCCTCGGCTGGCCAGATGGATGCGACCAACGACGACCCCACAAGAATGCTAATGAGCAGGAGTAGACCGCGCGTGTAGTGGCGGAACCACCTTCTCAAGGGTCCGCTTGTGTCGACACTTTCGCTGCGGTTTGGTGTCATCGCTCAGTAGGTAGGCAGCGTCGGCTCTTCAGCGACATAGTGGTTCTCGTTCCACCGATCGCGACGGGCGCTGATCGCAACCGCCTCGATATCAGGCAACCATAGCCCCTCTGGCCCGACCAAGGTAGCGCTACAAGTGCTGAAAGACCTGGAAGGTGCCATGGCCTGGTACCCTGTCCCGCTGATGAGCTCTTTGGGCAACGTCATCGCAGGATCCCACGCTCGATCGATCCTGAGCGCCAGCGTTGTACCGCATGACGAGGCCGTGGTATCTATCGAGTCCCTTCCGTCGGAAACAACAGATCGGGGCATCGGCGTGATTGGAGTCCAGCAAGAGGACAGGCACGCGCAGGTGAAACCGGAAGGTCGCCTCGATCTCGACAGCCTCGCATCGCGCGCGCCTGAGCTAGAGGCCGCGTCGCGCGAACTCGGGGAATCCACCTCAATAGACCTAGATCTTTCCGGCCTAGAAGCCATCGATGGCGCCGGGGCAGTGATGCTGGCGCGTTGGATCGACGTGCACGAGGAGGCGGGGCGTACGGTGCGCGTCCTCGAGGTCACGAACCCGCAGGCGGCGCGGCTCATCGCCCTCTACAGGGAACGGCGTGAACCGGCGCCGGATGAGACAGAACGTCGCCCACCTCTGGCCCGCCTTGGAGAGGCGGCGGCGGCGGGGCGCGCGGCGTTCCTGAGCTCAGCGGGCTTTCTCGGCAGTCTGGCTGCAGCGCTGCCGGCCGCGCTGCGGGCGCCACGGTCCGTGAACTGGGGTTCAATGCCAGGACTGTTGCAGGGAACAGG
>CALAKE010000592.1 GCA_937922775.1 uncultured bacterium
GCGGAGGACACGCGACTCGGACGCAAAGTGGCCATCAAGGTCTTGCCCGAGGGTTTTGCGGAGGATGCTGAGCGGTTGGCGCGTTTCGAGCAAGAGGCGAGAGCATCGGCGGCCCTGAGCCATCCCAACATTGCAGCTGTCTTCGATGTCGGAGAGGCAGAGGTCGAGGATGAATCGGGCCCGATCCACAACACCCACTTCATGGTCCAAGAGCTTCTCGAGGGCCATACGCTGAGGACGACGCTTGCTCCCGGGGCCCTCCCGCTGGCGAGAGCACTCGGCCTGGCCACCGAGATTGCCAAGGCCATCGCCGCGGCTCATGCCATCGGCATCATCCATCGTGACCTGAAGCCCGAGAACATCTTCGTCACGAAGGAGGGCCACGCGAAGGTCCTGGACTTCGGTCTCGCCAAGCTGACGGAGTCTTCGCCTCTGTCCGGTGGCGACTCGGCGGAGTCGCCCACCCGTCTGGGTACCGTTGTCGGTCAGGTGATGGGATCCGCCGGGTATATGGCTCCCGAGCAGGCGCAGGGGAGCGATGAGATTGACGAACGTGCCGACGTCTTTTCCTTCGGGTGCGTGTTCTACGAGATGGTCAGCGGCAGGCGAGCTTTCAGCGGGGAATCCCTTCTCGACACCCTCCACGCGATCACCCGCAGCGAGCCGGATCCCCTGGAGGCGGCGATTCCAGACGCACCAGCGGAACTGCTGCGCATCGTGTCGAAGTGCCTAGCCAAGGATCCGGCGCGCCGGTACCAGCATGCCGATGACCTGGCCGTAGATCTGCGGACGCTGGCAACCGAGGTGGAATCAGGCCTGGTGATACCCGGTGGCGGTGTTGGTGTCGCAGATCGTGAGGCCGGAGATACCGGCACGGCAGGAAGCGTGGATACTGGCCAGAGCCGTGACCTCAGGGCCCCAGTTTCGGGAGAGAAGGCTACCGATGGCGATCGAAGGCGCATGTCGCGATTCATGGTAGTGGGTATCTGGATAGTCGCGGTGGCTTCAGGCGCACTGCTGACGTGGGCCTTCATGCCGTCCGCGGAGCTTGCTCCGCTGGTGAGCCGCTCGGCGATCCTGCTCGGGCCGTCAGAAGTTCTCGACGCCGGTGGGGTGACCCCCTTTGCGATATCTCCGGATGGCAACCTCATCGTCTATGCGGCAGACGTCGGCGGCACCCGACGGCTCTACCGGCGTCGCATCGACGAATTCGATGCCCATCCGATTCCCGGCACAGAGGGAGCCTCTGGCCCCTTCTTCTCCCCCGACGGTGAGTGGATCGGGTTTTTCGCGCCCGGCCAGCTCCGCAAAGTAGGGATCGCAGGCGGCCAACCTCAACTCATCGCCGACACGACATGGACACCGAGGGGAGGCAGCTGGGGAGCGGACGACACAATCACCGTCGGCACCGCGAGTGCGGACGGGATCTTCCGTGTCTCGGCGGCCGGCGACGGTGTGCCGGAGGTCCTCATTCCTCTCGAGCCCGGCGATTCCTCGCTCGAGCGACCGGTATTCCTGCCCGATGGCCGCTCGCTCCTCTATGTGGCGGAGATGTCCGCGCGAGCCGATGTCCGCGTCTATTCGCCCGACACCGGTCAAAGCAAGACAGTCGCCTCCGGCCTGGACGCGCGCTATGTCACCTCCGGCCACCTCGTGTATGCGGAGAGTCGAGGCAACCTGATGGTTGTGCCGTTCGACCCGATCACTCTGGAGACCTCTGGTTCTCCTATTTCTCTGGGCATACAGGCGCTCGTGCATGCTTCCGCCGCTGCCTTTTTCGACGTTTCAGCCAGCGGGTCGCTTCTCTATTTTCCGTCGGGGTCCGAACGCCGACACTCGCTCGTTTGGGTCGATCGTGCCGGCAACATCACGCCGGCGAGCGAAGAGACGGGAGCATTCATCGGCCCGAAAGTATCCCCGGATGGTCGAAAGGTCGCGGTTTCCCTTGGGGTCGGCACGACGGAGTCACAGATCTGGGTGCTGGATCTGGAGCGCGATATTCTCTCGCCCTTAACCTCACAGGGCACCAATATCGTCCCCATCTGGTCACCCGACGGCGAGTGGGTGTTCTTTTCTTCGACCCGGGAAGGGACATATGCCTGGGATGTTTTCCGGAAGTCGGTGACCGCCGGCCAGCGCGATCCGGCGGACCTGGTTCTCGCGCGGGAAGGTTTCCAGGTTGCCAACGACATCTCTCCCGACGGCAGCACTCTCATCCTGGCCGACGGTGGGCCCGGAGGGGACTTGAAGGTCCTGCGTCTAGAGGAAGGGGCATCCATGGAGGCCATCCTTGTCAGTGATGCCACCGAAGGCATGCCCAGGATCTCTCCCGACGGCCTCTGGCTGGCCTACATATCGAATGAGACAGGGCGCAATGAGGTGTACTTGCGCCCGACTTCCGGCACGGGACCCATCCAGGTTTCGCGCGATGGGGGCAGCAGTCCCGTCTGGGCGAGAGACGGGCGAGAGCTCTACTATCGCCGCGGGGCCGAGTTAATCGCTGTCGAGATACAAACATCACCCGAGCTGCGGCTGCTCGAAGAGCAGGTGCTCTTCGAGGTCAACGACGTCAAGGCCGTGGATGTCGAGTACGACGTTGGCCCGGACGGCCGATTCCTCATGGTCATCGACGAGCTGTCGAGCACGGCCTCGAGCCTCAACCTGGTCCTGAACTGGGCAGAAGAGCTCGTGGAAGCGGGCTCGCCGCCGGGCAGATAGTGTTTGCAGCCTAGCCGTATCGACGAGGCTTACCCCCCGCTTTCAGGCGAAAGGGGGAGATTTCCGTCTCCCAATCACTTAGCATTTCAGTGCCGTATGTGAAGCGTGGCTGTCTTTCGGGGGCCAAAAATGCCTGGGTGGTGGGTCTTCCAGCGGCAGGCGGAAGCGTGTCGACAGGGGGTCCTCCGGCCCGATTGGTTGGAGAATTCGATCATGTACATTTCCGCGAGATCCCGGTCGTTCTACTCGATTCTCACCGTATTTCTTGCTTTTCTCACGATTCTGGCTGGGAGTGCCGAAGCCTTTCCTGCCCCGCAAGAAGGCGGGCGCGATCTCGGTGCGATCACGACGGCAGGCACACAGTGTCTGACCTTCTTGATCGACCAGCGGCCCGAGGGCATGGAACTGATCGCCGGTCGGCAGGTTTTGCAGGTCACCTTCGGCTCCGGGGATTTCATCTTCATCGGAATCGATGCCACTCAGCCTCCTGAGATCGACGACCAACTCGAGGTCGTGCGTGCCACGAGTGATCTCGGGCACCCTGACGGAGGAGGCTCACTGGGAATCGTTTTCGAGCAACTGGCTGTGGTCACCGTTCTCGACGTTGCAGGATCCCTCGCGTTGGGTCGAGTCGATCATGCTTGTAGGGAGGTGCAAGTTGGTGACTCCCTCAGGCCGTTCGTAGCTCCCGAGGAGCGGCCGGCACTCGGCGAGCTCCCCCCGTTTGATCCTATCCGCCTCATTGAGCTGGACGAGAGCGATGCCATGGTCGTGCTTGGTGAGATCGAGAGCGTGCGCTCTTTCAAGGCGGGAGGAGATCGGTCCGCTAGTTTGTCGCGGGCGGCCTATGCGACGAGAGACCTGGTCACCATCGATCAGGGAACGAGCTCGGGCTGGAATTATGGTGACATCGGCCTGATCTACAGCGGCGCGATTCCAGAGACCTACGGAGTGAAGACGGATATTCCCCCGCTGATCATCGGGCGCGGGGTCATCGTCCACGCTGAGGACGACAGAGCGCTTCTCAAGATCACCGACGCCGATACCGTAATCGAAATCAAGGCTGCTGTGCGCAACATTGGCTCGGCGCTGGCGACGGACGGGGGTGCCGGTAGTGGCTCTGGTGGGAGGGCCGGGAATAGCCCCCCGACGATGAGCTGTCGGGTAGAGCGATCCTCGGTCCGACGGGGCGAAAGCGTTCGGGTGTCGGCTAACGTGTCGGACTCCGACGACGACGTCGTATCCGTCTCGTGGACAGCAACGGCGGGCACGCTCGATCCTGCGGAGGGTACAACGAGTACCTGGAGCAGCGCTGATCTGCCGGTCGGGTCGGTCACGATCACAGGAGTCGCTGTGGACGAAGGTGGCGGGCAGACGGCCTGCGCCTTGGTCGTCCACGTAATGGATCAGCCCGAGTCGACAGCGCCGACCACGATGGGCTTCGACTGCCATGAGTTTGCGTCCGGCAGCGCCGAGGTTGATAACCGCTGCAAGGCGGTACTCGACGAGGTCGCTCTGCGCCTACGACAGGATCCTCAGGCGACTGCAGAGATTGCCGGCTACAGCGACTCGACTGGCTCGGCTGATCGCATCCAGGGCTTGTCAGAGGAACGCGCTGCAAACGCGCGCGCCTACCTGGTGGAAGCGCTCGGCATTGAAGCTAGTCGCGTGACCAGCCGCGGGTTGGGCGCGGCCGATCCGGTTGCTGACAACGATACGCCCGAGGGCCGGGCGCAGAACCGCCGCATCCACCTGGTGTTGAGGAGTCCGTCGACCCCCTAGGAGTTAGCACCGAGTGTCTGGGGGCAGCACACGCACTCGTCCAGGTGAGCGCAGGAGGAGCCCTGCGGGGCAGCCTCTCAGGCTGCAGGGAGCCTGGCTGCCCGCGCAAATACCGGGTTCTTTCACCTTCTCGTTCATTC
Source organism: uncultured bacterium (assembly GCA_937922775.1). GTDB lineage: Bacteria > Acidobacteriota > UBA890 > UBA890 > UBA890 > CALAKE01. Next base: position 4,641 of record CALAKE010000592.1, read on the forward strand.
ATAATTTTGAAATGAGCTTCTTTGGGGGACGAGGACGGTCGCGATGAGACTATCTACGTGTGCGCTGGCTACACTTCTTGCTCTTGTCTCTGTGGGTGCGCTTGCCGATGAGGTCAGGGACATCTCACCTCTCCCTTTCGTGCCGGTAGCCATTGAAGTCACGAAGCTGGTTGCCAGCGATGCCGAGGCCAATGATGAGCTCGGCTACGCTGTTGCCATCTCGGGCGACACCATGGTCGTCGGAGCCTGGCGGGGAGACGACGCATGTCCAGCCCTTCCCGCCTGTGATTCCGGTGCTGCCTATGTGTTCGATCGCAATCAGGGAGGCCCCGACAACTGGGGTTTCGTCAAGAAGCTCACAGCCAGCGACGCAGCCCAGAACGACAGCTTTGGAAGGTCTGTGGCCATCTCGGGGGACCGGATCGTGGTCGGTGCACCGGCGATGTCGAACTACAGCAGCTACGGCGCAGCTTGTGTGTTCGAGCGCGACCGCCCGACCGCTGACAACTGGGGTGAGCGAATCAAGCTTCAAGCCACCGACAAAGGTGCCAATGACAAGTTCGG
>CALAKE010000593.1 GCA_937922775.1 uncultured bacterium
CCCATCAAGGTTCACGTCGACGAGAACGGCGAGTATTGGATCTGTGACGCCGACGTCGATCCCACCACCGAGGACTTCAAAGAGGCCGGCTGCGTCGCCCACAGTGACGTCCACCTCGTCAAGTAGCGAGCATCACGCTGCTATTGCCCGCGAGCTGTACGATCGCGGGGCCGAGATGCGGGCGGGGTCTTTCCCGCCCGCTTTCTTTTTTTGTGGGGCGCTTGTCTCATTCCAGGACCGACCCTAACTCATGAGCATCCACGACGTAGTGACGGAGGAAGACCTCGAGTCAGCGCTTGCCGACCGCGAAACGGCGGTGCTCGACTTCTGGGCCCCCTGGTGCCCTCCCTGCAAGGAGTTTGCACCCATCTTCCGCGCCGCCGCCGAACGCAATCCGGATATGGCCTTCTGTCGGGTCAACACCCAAGAAGCGGAGGATTTGGCGACAGCCTTCGATGTCGAGCACATTCCGACGCTGATCGTCATTCGTCAGAGGATCATGTTGGCCTCTCAGCCGGGCTATCTCAGCGATGACAAGTTGGGCGATCTTCTGAAACAAGTGAGGGAGTTGGACATGGAGGCGCTACATGAGGAAATGCGAGAGGAGGAAGCCTCGGCGGAGGAAGGACGATGAGCACATTGACAGGAAAAGTGGCGCCCGGGTTCACAGCTCCTGCGGTAATGGCCGACAACTCGATTCGACACGACCTCTCGCTGGACGAGTACCGCGGAAATTATGTCGTGGTGTTCTTCTATCCGGAGGATTTCACCTACGTCTGTCCCTCGGAGATCCTGGCATTCGATGCCAGGCTGGAAGAATTCCGGCAGCGCAACTGCGAGGTGGTCGGTGTGTCGGTAGATCCGGAGGCGTCACACGTCGACTGGAAGAACACTGCAGTCGAGGACGGGGGGATCGGTCCGATCCGCTACCCGCTACTGGCGGACGTAAGCAAGGAGGTCACGCGTGCGTTCGGGGTGCTTGCCGAGGAAGGGGTGGCGTTGAGGGCGACTTTCCTGATCGACCGCGACGGCATTGTGCGCCATTCCATCGTCAACGATCTTTCCCTGGGCCGCAGCATAGATGACACGCTCCGCACTCTCGACGCCCTCAAGCATATCGACGAGACGGGTGAGGTCTGCCCGGCGAACTGGCAGAAAGGCAAGCCGGCGTTGGAGGCCACGCCGGCCGGCGTGAAGAAATACCTCAAGGAGTTCAATCTCGGCTCCTGAGGTTGACAGTACCAGCACTCCACAGGAGGAGCACGATGGCAACTCCTGGCCTCGTGAGCAGACGATCCTCACCGAGTTCGGGACCGGGCCCGATATCGCCGGCGAGCTCCTCGTCGCTGCCGGCGACAACAACGACCGGATCCGCTCTGAAAGAGCCTTCGCCAAGCTCTCTGGCGCATGCCCAATACCGGCCAAATCCGGCAAGACCGGCCGTCGCCATCGGCTCAACCGAGGGAGAAACCGGCAGGCCAACGCCGCGCTCTTCCGCCCCTCACGAGTGCAAGGCTCATCGGGTTCTTGGAGCCAGCCAGCCCCAGTGCAGTGAGAACGATCGGCGGCTTCTCTATGATCGGACTTCAGGTTGCTCGGCGCCAATCCAGGCAATCTCGAGCCGGAAACGACCCTCCTGCCCATCGGTCAGCATGAAACCGACCTGGCGAACTCTGGCCGGGTCGAGTGGCTCGGCGCTGCGCGGTCGATATCCACGGAAGCTGGGCTCGAAGGCACTGAACGGAATCTCGACCGTGGTCCACTCGTCGGCAGTGGTCTCGAAGCTGGCGCGATAGGCAATTCCGTCAAAGGCCGACGACATGCGGAGGCGCATCTGGTAGCGTTTGCCGTCGCCTCGGAGGCGTATCACGAGCCGGGAGAATTCGGCGAGGGCCCCCTCGGGCACCTCGACCCGAACCGAGGCGAACCCACCATTATTCTCGAGCGACAGATTCCCCTCGAAGACCGCACTGCCTTCACCGGTGGGGCGCATGGAGCTCGATGACCGCCCTCCCATGACGCCGTCATTGACCTCGTACCAGCCGCCAGGTGGCTCCGAGCGAAAATCGATAATGGTCACGATGCCCGAATCTTGGAGGCTAGCGTGCCCGAACGCGAGGACGGAGAAGCTCAGAATCAGCAGTAACGCCATCGTCATTTCCCGCACCATCTCACTATCCTCCTGACTCAGGAGATTTCGAACGCACTCTCCAGCCCTGCGTGGAATCTCTAAACAACCTATCCCACCAGGGAGTTCGCTACCACATCCAGTACCCGCTCCTACAGTACCCGCTCCTACAGTACCTGAACTTACCCTCAACCTCCCATGACTTTGGTAACAGCGCCGCTGATCGGTAGCTCGACGGAGATCCGCCCCTCGTCGCGCCCCGACTTCGGCATCCCCGCCACCGGCACCATCTTCAGGAACTCACCCATGACGCCGCTGGTCAACATCAATGGCAGAAATGCGGCGATGGTCGTCGTGACGCCCGCAATTACAGGAATCGTTACCTCGCGGGTGCCAAGAATGGTCGCTTCTTCAGGCTCGATACTGCGCTCCATGTAGCGATACGCGTTTTCCGCGATGCGGAACACTCGAAGAGGCGCAGCGGCTGAAGATCCAGACCATCATCGACAAGGCC
>CALAKE010000594.1 GCA_937922775.1 uncultured bacterium
CTCGCTGCGCTCGCCCTATCCGGGCAAAGCCTCCCGAGATCGCCCCTGCGTGCCGCCCGGCCTGGAAACGTGACAGCTAGCTCCTGCGGGCGCGCGTCTTGATCTCCTCGCAGACTGCTTCGACGAAGCTACCGAAGCTCATCGACTCCTGCTTCTCCTCGCCGTAGCGGCGCACGGTGACGGTGCCCTCGTCTTCTTCCTTCTGGCCGACGACCAGGAGAACAGGGATCTTGTGGGTCAAGGCCTCCCTTATCTTCTTGCCGATCTTCTCGTCGGCGCGGTCGACCTCGGCACGGACGAAGCTTCTCCGTAACTCGTGCTCGAGCTTCTCGCCGTACTCCAAGTGCTTGTCACTGATCGGCAGGATTCGGACCTGGATCGGAGCCAGCCAGGTGGGAAACGCTCCCCCGAAGTGCTCGATCAGGAATGCGATGAAGCGCTCGTGAGTGCCGAGTGGCGCTCGGTGAATGACGAACGGATGGTGTTCCTTGCCGTCCGGGCCGACATACACGAGGTCCATCCTGTCCTCGCGAGGCACGGCGAAGTCGAGTTGATTCGTGCTGATGGTTTCCTCCCGGCCGGTCACGGTACGAAGTTGCACGTCGATCTTCGGGCCGTAGAAGGCCGCTTCGCCAATCGCTTCGACAAAAGGCAGACCGGATTCGACCATCGCCTCCCGCACCATGGTTTCTGTGGAGGCCCATGCCTCGGGGTCCCCGACGTATTTCTCCTTACCCTTGGGGTCCTCCGGGTCGGAAAGCGAAAGGCGCATGTAATAGTCGGTGATCCCGAGGATGTCGTAGTAGCGCTCATGCAGGCGCATGACCTTGACGAACTCGCTCTTCACCTGGTCGTGGGTGCAGTAAATGTGAGCATCGTTCATGCACATGCCGCGAACGCGCAGAAGCCCACTGAGGGCACCTGTTTCCTCGAAGCGATAGACATGCCCGTATTCCGAAAGTCGCAACGGCAGATCGCGGTAGCTGCGTGTGCGCGATGCGAAAATGCGGTGATGGTGCGGACAGTTCATGGGCTTGAGATAGTAGGTGTCCTTCACTATCTCCTCGCCTTCGCTGTTCCCCTTCTCGGTGACCACCATCGGCGGGTACATGGTGTCCTGGTAATAGGGGAGGTGGCCCGACGAGTAGTAGAGCTCCTGCCGCGCGAGATGGGGTGTCGCGACGTTCACGTAGCCGTCCTTGAACTCCTCTTCCCTGGCGAGCTTCTCCAGCTCCTGGCGAATCACGGTGCCGTTTGGCAGCCAAAGAGGAAGGCCGGTGCCGATCTGCGGATCGATGGTGTAGATATCGAGCTGCGGGCCGAGCTTCTTGTGGTCCCGCTTGAGCCCCTCCTCATAGCGGTGCACCGCATCAACCAGAGTTTCCTTGTCCTCATAGGCCCAGGCGTAGATGCGGGTCATCATCTCGTTGCGCTCATCACCACGCCAGTACGCACCCGCTATCGAGCGCAGCTTGAAGCACCCCTTGGGAATCTCGCGCGTCTTCTCCACGTGAGGCCCTTCGCACATATCGATGAAGGGACCATTTGTGTAGAAGCTCAGCGACTCGAGGCCGTGGTTTTCCGCTAGCTCGCGGGCGTACTCGGCCTTGTAGGGCTCACCCATCTCCCTCAAGCGCTCCAGCGCACTCTCGACCGAGAGGTCCTCGCGCTCGAAGACCTGGTTTTGCTTGATGATGTGCTTCATCCGCCGCTCGATTTCGGGAAAATCTTCCGCCGAGATCGGCTCGGTCAGGACGAAATCGTAGTAAAAGCCATCATCGATCGGCGGCCCGAAGCCCCGCGTGCTGCCAGGACGAATATCGAGAACTGCCTGCGCCATCACGTGGGCGAGTGAATGGCGAAGACGATAGAGAGGGTCCTGGTTGCTCTTGTCGCCGAGCTCATCGGCCAAATCGATCATGGGACTGCTGCCTAGGCTGCTGCTTCCAGCTCTACTGGAAAGGGAGTTGGGGGGTGGCGCCCGCGCCGGTGCCGTGTCTTGTCCTCGTGACCCTTGCACGATCGCTCCACGAGCCGTTGAGGATTACAGACTAGAGTCTACCTACTCGAGCGCTTCAGTGGGAGTCGCGGCCGGGTGTAAGCCATGCCCCGATATGCTGGCCCGAGGGAGTACACCGTCCAATTGCCATTTCAACTATGATGGTAAAGTAGTCGCCGTTTCCCCACTCGAGAACGTCTTACCAAAAAGCACATCACCGGGAACCTGTGTCATGAAAAGTCGCAAGCTCGCAACTCTCCTCGCCGCGGCGCTCCTCGCCTTTGTCGGCGTCTTGGCCCTAGCGCCGATATCTGTATCCGCACAGCAGATACCGAAGACCCCCGACGGCGCCTGGATGCTGCCAGCAAATCCGGAGGAGGCCGCCACAGCCGAGCTCGACGCGGTGATGCCGGTCGATCCCGGCATCCTCATCGGCGAGCTCGAAAATGGTCTGCGCTATTACATTCGCGAGAACAGCTATCCGGAAAACCGTGCCGACCTGCGCCTCGTGGTCAAAACAGGGTCGCTGCTGGAAGACGACGATCAGCTCGGTCTTGCGCATTTCGTCGAGCACATGGCGTTCAACGGCACCGAACGTTTCGAGAAGCAGGCGCTCGTGAAGGCGCTGGAGTCGTTCGGCATGCGCTTCGGCCCGGAGATCAATGCTTCGACCAGCTTCGACGAGACGATATACATGCTGCGCTTGCCCACGGACGAGGAGGAGATCCTCGGGACCGCGTTCTGGGTCCTCGAGGACTGGGCACAAGGCGTGTCATTCGATGACGAGGAGATCGACAAGGAGCGGGGCGTGGTCATCGAGGAGTGGCGCCTCGGCCTGGGGGTCGGTTCGCGGGTGAACGACCAGCAGCTACCGCTGATCTTCCAGGGCTCTCGCTACGCTGAGCGCAACCCGATCGGTACCGTCGAGAGTCTGGAGACCTTCGACCACGAGGCCGTGAGGCGTTTCTATGGCGATTGGTATCGACCCGACCTGATGGCCGTGATCGCCGTCGGTGACTTCGACAAGCGCGACATCCAGCGCCGCATCATCGAGCACTTCGGGCACCTGGAGAATCCCGAGGATGCACGTCCGCGCCCCGTCTTCGACATTCCCGAGCACGAGGAAACACTTTTCGGAATTCTCGAGGATCCCGAATCCCCGGGCTCGACCGTGGCCGTCTTCCACAAGCTGCCCATCCGACCCCAGGGCACGCACGGCACCTATCGCCAGAAGATCGTCGAAGGCCTCTACAACAGCATGTTCAACCGCCGTTTGTCGGAGGTGGCGCACCAGCCCAACCCACCTTTCCTGGGGGCCTCCTCGAGTCAGGGAATCTTCATCCCCACCCGTGAGGTCTACGTGATCGGCGCCGCAGTGCCCGACGGTGGGATCGAGAAGGGCCTCGAAGCCCTCTACAAAGAGGCGAAGAAGGTAGATCTCTACGGTTTTACCGAGACGGAATTGGATCGTGAGAAGCGCCAGATCCTGAGGGCTTTCGAGCGCATCTATACCGAAAAGAACATCCAGGACTCGGGACAGTTCGCCGACGAGTTCCAGCGTGCCTTCCTCGAGGGCGAGTCGGTGCCGGGCATCGACTATGAATGGGCGCTCTACCAGCGCTTTGTCCCCGAAATCACCCTGGAGGAGGTCAATCGCGTCGGCCGCCAGTGGCTGAGCGACGAGAACCGCGTCATCTTCGTGACGGCCCCGGAGAAGGACGGGCTGTCCTTGCCAGGCAAGGAAGACCTGCTCGCCGTTCTCGACAAGGTGGCCGACGAGGGGGTGCTTCCGTATTTCGACACGACGACCACGGCGCCGCTCCTGGCGGATTTGCCCGAGCCGGGCGCGATCGTCGAGGAAGAGCTGATCGAGGAGGTCAACGTCACCGAATGGCGTCTTTCGAACGGTGTGCGGGTGGTGATGAAGCCTACCGATTTCCGGGAGGACCAGGTCTTGCTGCGTGCGTTCAGCCCGGGCGGAACATCGCTGGCAAGCGACGAGGACTATATCGCCGCCCTCAGCTCGGTGCAGGTGGTTGCCTCGAGCGGATTCGGTGGATTCAGCCCACGGCAGATCACCAACATGCTCGCCGACAAGGTCGTCGAGGTGAACCCGACCGTAAGCGACCTGGAAGAGGGCTTCGCCGGCGGTGCTTCACCTCGTGATCTGGAGACGATGTTCCAGCTCATCTACTTGAAGTTCACGGCGCCACAGGCGGACCCTGGCATTTTTCAGCTTTTGACGCAGCAAATGCGAGAGAGCCTGGCCAACGTCTATGTCACGCCGGAGGAGAAGTTCCAGAGGGAGCTGCAGCGGACGTTGTCACAGGAGCATTTCCGCCGTCGCCCACTTTCGGTGGACATCATCGACGAAATGGACCTCGAGAAGTCCTACGAGTTCTACGTCGATCGCTTCGAAGATGCGAGTGACTTCACCTTCGTGTTCATCGGCAACTTCGACGTCGAGGAGATGCGGCCCCTCGTGGAGCAGTACCTGGGGGGCCTGCCTTCTACCGGTCGCGTGGAGTCGTACCGTGACGAGGGGATTGATCCGCCTACCGGAGTGGTCAAGCGGGCCGTTTTCGCTGGCGTCGAGCCGAAGAGCCTGACGGGCATCGTCTTCACGGGCCGGCCTCCAGTAGTGGAAGAGACTACCGGTGGTGAGGAGGACGGCGAGGAACCGGCCGGTGCGGGTACAGAGGAAGACTCGGACGAGAGTGTTTCTCCGGGCCGCGCGATGGCCGCAATGGGCGCCATCCTGCAGGTCAAGCTGCGGGAAGAAATGCGTGAGGACCTCAGTGGCGTCTACACCGTTCAGGTAGACCAGACTCTCACTCGCAGACCCGATGACGAGTACTCGATCTCGATCTTCTTCGGCTCCGATCCCGACCGTGTGCAGGAGCTCAGCGGCGTGATCTTCGAGCAGATCGAGAAGCTCAAGACCGAGGGACCGACGGAACAAGAAGTGGCCAACGTGCGTGAGAGCATGCGACGAGCGCGCGAGACTGCGATCAAGCGCAACGGCTTCTGGCTGAACCAGCTTCTCGGCGCCTACCGTGACGATAGGGACCCCCGCGAGACCCTCAGCTACGTCGAGGACCTTGCCAAGATCACCCCGGCGGTGGTTCAGGAGGCGGCTCGGGTGTTCTTCGATACTGACAACTACGTGCAGATCTCGCTGTTCCCGGAGGACATGCAAGAGCGCTAGGGATATCCCGGGCTGGGCGGGGAAACACATAGGGTGTTCAGGAGGCTACTCGCTGCGCTCGCCCTATCCGGGTAAACGCCTCCTGAACACCCTATGTGTTTCCCCGCCCAGCCCGGGATATCCCTAGCGCTCTTGC
>CALAKE010000595.1 GCA_937922775.1 uncultured bacterium
GCGAGCTGTTGCGGTCCGAGACGGGCCCCGCCCAAGCGTTCCTCGAAGCTCATCGCACAGATCGTCTCCACATCACCTTCACCGTGGCGGGCGAGCTCGCTGCCGGGCCATCGGTCGGTCAGCGCCAACGGTGGGAGACCCTCGTTTCCCCGTTTCGTGTCCTCATGTGCACGAAGGACGTCTGCTGGGAATACGGGAAGGCTTACCGTTTCCTGCGTGACAACGGCCTGATGATCGGCAGCAACGACCTGTGGATCGCCGCCACCGCCCTCGCTCATGCAATGCCCGTGGTAACCCGCAACGAACAACACTATCGCCGGGTACCCGGCCTCAGCGTCGTGCCCTATTCGGTGGGCTAGACGTTGAGGAATACGGATTGGATGGCCACGAGGCGCGAGGTCGCTCCGGCGACCTCAGTTCGGCGCAAAGGGATTCACGCACTTCACGCCCGTGCGCAAGACATCCTTCGTGTTGCGGGTTGCCAGCGTCAGGTCGTGAACCTTAGCGGTTGCGGCCAATAATGCGTCGATAACGGGCAGAAGATTCGGGATGGTTATCCTGCCCCATTCCGTCGCCACTTCACCGTCGATCGGAAGAATCCTCTCTCCAAAATCTCGGGTCAGCGCCTCGTGCCATTCCTCTAGCGCCTCGGCAGCCACTCGATCGCGACGCCGGATGAGCTCGATGCCACGGCGCAGCTCTCCGAGATTCAAAACGCTCAGAAAGACCTCCTCGGGCCGGAGGCTTTCGAACCATGAAGCAACTGAGGGATCACACCTCGCGCCTTTGCGCAGCTCGGAGATGACGTTCGTGTCGATAAGAAAGCTCACAGATCGACCTCGCGGCCGAGGTCGCGGGTGCGCTCGAAATCGGAGTCGTTGCCGACATCCGGCATGGCGAGGAGGGTGTCCTTCAGCGTCTTCCCTGTTGTCGAGGGGAGCAACGCCTCGCGCAGGATTTCCCGGTGCTCGGCCTCGGCCGAACGGCCATGCTGCGCTGCGCGGACTTTCAACGCCTTGACGATTCTCTCTGGCAAGTTGCGCACAATGAGTTGGGCCACCATTTCCTCCGATCTTCGATGATATCAATGATATCAATCCGGATCGGAGTCTGCCATGACTCCTTGATAGACACAGGATGCTGTTCTCGCTCTGATGAGACGGCCACGCGGACGGATTTCGGTCAGCCAACAGAGCCGAGATGGCTTCCTGGACTAGCTGTCGATCAACGCGAGCGCATCCTCGGCGAGGCGCCGAATGATCCGTCCCATGGCTTCAGCGGCGTTGCCAGGCAGTGGGCCGTCGAGCGGCTCATTAGCCGTCAGAACACGTGAGGTCACGGCGCGATCGAAGTCCGTAATGCGGACCTCGACCGACGCAAGCAGGCGCTGGCCTCCACCTGGTGCTGCCTCGATGTAGCAGCTCAGAAAGATTGCCGATAGCACGAAGGCCTCGCTGCTGTCGACGAGCCGAACGCCAGGATCCGATGCTGCGGCTTGATAGAGGGCCGTCCCCAAATACGTGTGGGGGCGGGACGACCAGCTCCACTCCGGGTCTTCACGCAGTTCTCCTGCACCTGTCCGATGCCGGACCGAATAGCCGGCCTGGTCGCTGGAACGGGTGCCCAGAAGCCGCACCGCTTGGGCGTCGGGAGCGTCGTCGATTGTTACAGCGTCAGGGTCCACGATCGCCGCATCGATTATCCGGGTCGCCGGAGTGTCAGGTCGCTCGAGTCGCGCAGTAGCGCACCCGAGATCGAGTACGGCAAGTAGGGCGAGCACGACGAACAATATCGCTGCAAGCGGTCGCCGGATCATTGCTGCTCTCCTTTCGGGCGTCGGCCGTACAGAACAGACTCGGGCTGCTCCTCCAAGAACCGGGCCAAAGTTCTCAGTTGCTCGATCGCCTCCAGTATCGCAGGGAGGCTGTAGCGAAGATCGTCGATGGCGAGGTCGGCGCGCTCCAGCGAAGCGCGCCCGCCGTCAGTGAGCTCACGGAGCGCCTCCGTCGTCGACGGCAGCTCGGCGTCTTCGATCGCGGTTGACGTGTCGGTGAGGAACTCGGCGAGCGTACCGTCGCGGCCCAGCACCTCGTCGATCTCGGCAATGGTTTCCCGCAGCTCGGCGGCGAAGGCGACCAGGTCGCTTTCCTCGAGGGCCTCGTCGGCATTGACCATGAACTCATCCCCGCTGGTCAAGAACGCATCGGTCCGGTCGAGAGTCTCAGGCAGCCTCGCTACCATCTCATCGGCGGCGTCGAACAGTGCCAGACCGCGCTCGATCAGCTCGGGCAGCCGGTCCATTACATTCGCCAGCGGCGAGGGCATCGAAGGCATGTACGGGAGATCAGGGTCGAAGCCGAGCACCAAGGGTGGCGGCAACGGCGACGGCGTGTCGATCAGCAGATACGCCTCCCCGGATATCGGATTGCCCACAACGTTCACTCGCATGTCCTCCGGAACGGCGAACTCCGTGGGCGTGTCGCCACTACCCTCGGCCTCAACCATTCCGGTCAACTGGTCGAGGAAGAGATCGAAGGAGATCTCGACCAAGCGCGAGTCTGCGTTGACGCTGACCTGCCGCACGCGGCCCACCGTGACTCCCTTGAAGCGAACCAGACTGTCGGTGCGGAGGCCGGCGACGTTCTGATCGGTGTAGGTGACGAGTTGCACCGCAGGGCGGTCTCGCACGCGCTGAACGACAAACAGCACGGTGACTAACACAACGACCGTGGCAACGATCAGAAACAGACCGAGGCGGGTATAGTCCTTATCGGCAGCCATATCTCAGCTTCCTCTGTCTCTTGGTTTCAATCTCGATGAGGTTCTGTTGAAGAAGTCGTGAACGAACG
>CALAKE010000596.1 GCA_937922775.1 uncultured bacterium
CTCGGGCAGGAGCTCGACGGGAAGTTGGTTCAGCGACACCAAACCGAGCAAGCTCACCGCGACAAAGAACATGGCCGTAGTCCCCGGCCGGCGGATCGCAAAGGTAGAGAGGCTCACGGGTCGAGGCGCCGCGGGCGCCGAATCCTGTCGACGAGCTCGTACGAGACAGGAATGACCACCAAGGTCATCAGGGTCGAGGTTACGAGGCCACCGATCACAGCGATCGCCATGGGCGCCCTGAGTTGGGCTCCCTCGCCAATGCCGATCGCCATGGGCAGCAGGGCCAGAATTGTCGTTGCGCTCGTCATCAGGATCGGTCGTAAGCGGTCCTGCGCGGCCTCGAGGACCGCCTCCCTCACCGTTTCAGCCTGTGCCCTGAGCTGGTTGATGCGATCGACGAGAATGATGGCATCGTTTACCGCGATCCCTCCCAGCATGATGATGCCGAGATACGCCATGACGCTGAGCGGCTCTCCCAGCCCCCAGAAGGCGATCACCACACCGACGCCCGCCAGCGGCACGGTAAGCATGACGGTGAATGGGTGTACCAAAGACTCGAACAGGGATGCCATCACCATGTAGACGAGAACCACCGACAGCAGCAATGCGAATCCCAGCGCACGGAACGACTCGGCCCGCTCTCGCTCCTCGCCCCCCACCTCGGCGAGGTACCCGCTGGGAAGGAGCACGTCGGCAAGGACCGCCTCGATTTCGACCATGGCGTTACCAAGGACGGCGCCTTCCACTAGATATCCGCTGATGCGGCCCACCCGTCGCTGCCCTTCACGCAGGATCTCTCTTGGCCCCTCGACAATACGAGGCTCAGCAACATCACCCAGGGTAAGAACCGCGCCATTCGGCGCGTTGATGCGGATTTGGGTGAGCTCGTTCAGGTTGACATCCTCATAGCCGACTCGCAGATTGCGTGAACGCTGATCCCTCGACAGTTCACCCGCGAGCACCCCGGAAAGACGCTCTTCCAGTATCTGCATCAGCGCCTGAGGGGTCAGCCCGAAGGCGGCCGCGACATCATCACGGAGTACCAGGTCGATCTCGGGCCGCCCACCCTGGAACGTCGTGCTCAGGTTGTATACGGCAGGCAACGTATCCAGACGAGTAGCCAAATCCGTGGTCACTCTCCGCAGGGTGTCGAGGTCGTCGCCAACGATCTCGATTTGGATCGGGGCTGCGCGCGCACCGATGACGCCCTCGAGTGCCGTCTCATGCAGGCGGTATCTCACCTCGATATCAGGAAGCGTTGCCAGATGTGTATCCACGGCTTCGACGAGCTCGCCCAAGGTGCGGCGTTCCCCTGACACCAACGCCACCGACAAGGTGGCCCGGTTCGGTCCCGTCGGCTCACCGACATTCGACAAGCGAGCTGGATCGATTCCTGAGCGAGCGTAGATCGAGTCGATGTCATCCCCGCCGATCTGGAAAACGACGTCGCTAACGCGGTTCGCGACCCTGTCGGTCATCTGCAGCCGGGATCCCTCAGAAAGGGCCAGGTCGACATGGACAAGGCCTTGATCCTCCCGGGGAATGAACTCGGCGGGTATCGTTCGCCCCAGAGAGACTGTGACGAGAAGCACGGCGGCGATCAGCGACGTCACGAGAAGCTTGTGATCCAGCACGGCTGCGAGGAAGGAACGATAGCGCTCGCGACCAGCCCTGCTGCGGGGTACTGCACGCACTCGTAGGATGCGCGAAGCGAGCGCTGGGACCGTCGCCATCGCCACAACCAAGGACGAGAGCAACGAGAAGGCCACCGTCCACGCTTGCTCCTTGAAGAGCTCGCCGACGATTCCGTGCAGGTAGACGATCGGCAGAAAGACCGACACGGTGGTCAGGGTCGAGGCCAGAATCGCCACACCTACTTCGCTCGCTCCGCGAGCTGAGGCGGTGCGGGCATCTGACCCCGCCTCGAGATGCCGGTAGATGTTCTCGATCACTACGATCGCGTTGTCGACCAGCATTCCGGCGCCGAGCGCCAAGCCGCCGAGGGTCATGATGTTCAGCGTCAGGCCTTGGAAGTACATCAGGGTGAACGTAGCCAGAATAGAGATCGGAATCGCCAGGCCGATCACCAGAGTCACCGTCCAATTGCGCAGAAAAAGCAGCAGCACACCGACCGCCAGCAGGGCACCGTAGAAGGCCGCCTCCTCGACCTCTTGCACCGCTTGCTCGATGAAGCGGGCCTGGTTCTCGACGACGGTGAACTCGATGTCGGGCAAATCTTCAGAGCTCTGCCCCAACGCCTCCAGAACGACCTGCACGACCGCCACGGTGCCGGCATCCGCCTCCTTGTAGATCGCCAAGCCGAGACACTCGACACCATTCAGGCGAACGATGGTTTCCCGTTCCGGATACTCGAGGGCTACTCGCCCGACTTCCCTCAGCCGCACGGGCACGCGCAGCGTCGTTGCGGTGGTGGTGCTGGCACTGGTGGCGGGCTGGGCGGCAGGAGCTGCGGGGGCCGCCCCTGCTTGCGCTTCGGCGGCGGTCACCTCGCGCTCGCCGACGATGAGATCCTCGACATCGGCGATGTTCGCCAGGCGCCCGAGTCCTTTCACCTGGAAGGCCTGGTCGCCCTCTTCGATCGTACCTCCCGAGATATCCTGGTTGGCCGTCTGTAGTCGCTGCACGACCTGATCGGCGGTAAGACTGAAGGCCTCGAGCAGGTAGGGATCCAGGAATACCCGGATTTCCTTTTCCGCGTCGCCCTCGATCTCGGCCGACGCCACACCCTCGAGCGCCTCGATCTTCGGTTTGACGACCATCTCAACCGTGCCGAGCAGGGCATCCAGATCCTGCTGACCTCTCGAGGTGACGGCGATCCGAGCGACGGGGAGGGCCTGTGGATCTTCCTGGGTGACGCTGAGTGTCGTTATGGCCTCGTCGACACCGTAGGGACCGACCTTCTTCTGAACATCCAGCAAGGCGAAGTCCATGTCGGTTTCCCAACTGAATTCGGCCACAACAACCGACTGGCCGGACCTCGTAACCGAGTAGACCCTCTCGACACCAGCCAGCGTGCTGATGTCACGCTCCAGGCGTCGTGTGTAGCGTTCCTCCATCTCTTGAGGAGACTTTCCTGGAGCCTGCAGGTCGACGGTGACGACCGGCGTTTGGATATTGGGAAGCAGGTCGGTCCCCAGCCCCCCGAGCGAGATCCAACCCAGCAACAACACGGCCAGGGTCGCCATGGCGACCGTTACCGGGTAGCGAGTTGAGAACTCGGGTAAGGACATTTGTGGGCTTCTTCGGCTCGTCCTTCTACCTTCCAGGCCCGGACTGCCCGGTTACCTGTACCGCCGTGCGGGTGCGGAGGGTCTCGTAGTTGCTGGTGATGAGCCGCTCACCTTCGCTCAACCCTTCGAGCACTTCCACGAACATCTCATCCTCGAGCCCCGTGGTGATCTCGCGCATTTCGGCGGCACCCTCCTGCACGATGAAGACCACCTGCCGGTTCTGTCTGTTGAGAATCAGCTCGCGCGGGATGATAACCACGCCTTCCCTCGACTCGGTGACAATCTCGGCCCGGACGAACATGCCCGGCCTCAACACCAAATCCGGATTGTCCACAGTGGCCTCGACGCGAAAGGTCCTCGTGGTCGGGTTGAGAGCCGGATCCATGATCGTGATCTCGCCCTCGAAGATCCGATCAGGCAAAGCGTAGTTGGCGACACGAACGAGCTGGCCTCGTCGCACCGCATTGATCTGTGAGTTCGGAATGTTCAGGTCGACGAGGACCTTGGAGTAGTCGACGATCTTCCCGATGACCGCATTCTGCTGCACAAGCGTGGAATCGGCGATGTCCGCAAGCTCGGTGAGAAAGCCCGAGATCGGCGCCAGGATCTGCATCTTCTCGACCTGGATTCGGGCGTCTTCCAGATCGGTCTGCGCGTCGACGAGAACCTTACGGGCATTGTCGACGTCGGTTTCGATGCCCAGACCTTCCTCGAACAGCGCCTGCTTGTCCGCCAGGGCACGGCGCGCGTTTTCCACCGCGAGCTCGCGGGAGTCCTGCCTTACGCTGACCATCCATTCCTCGCTCTCGATCCGAGCCACCTGATCACCCTCGGTCACTCGGCTTCCCTCTTCGAGCCGGCCACCACCTGCGGATT
>CALAKE010000597.1 GCA_937922775.1 uncultured bacterium
TCCAGCACACGTTCTGCGATGCTCTCCAGCTCGGTCAGGGATGCTGCCTGAACGAGAAGGGCAAACTCGTCTCCGCCGAGTCGAATCAAGACATCTTCAGCGCGGCCATGCCGGCTGATGAAGTGAGCAATTCCCTTCAGCACCCGGTCGCCCTCCTCGTGCCCGTAGGTGTCGTTGATCCGCTTGAAGTTGTCGAGGTCAACGACGAGGCAGCCCCACGTGGACGTGGGACGCTCGAGATTGGTGCGAATGCGGTCCAAATAGCGACGGTTGTAGCAACCAGTCAGCGGGTCTCGAACGCTGAG
The DNA here is from genome assembly GCA_937922775.1 of uncultured bacterium. Taxonomy (GTDB): domain Bacteria; phylum Acidobacteriota; class UBA890; order UBA890; family UBA890; genus CALAKE01. The sequence continues at coordinate 306 of CALAKE010000597.1, forward strand.
ATCCTTGAGCTGGACTTCCAGGCGCTTGCGCTCGGTAATGTCTCGCAACGATCCTTCGAAGCCAGCGGGCTTACCGTCTTCATCCAACACCGCCCGCCCATTGAAGGAGACCGTCAGGAGACGGCCGTCTGCCGCCCTGATCTCGAGCTCGTAGTCGGTTACCTCACCCTCCGAGATCAGTGTCTGGCGCAGAAGCCCCCGATCCTCTGCGCTGGCATAGATGAACTCCAATGTCTTCCCCAGTAGGTCTTCTTTGCTATACCCGAGGTGGCGCTCAACCGACGGGCTCACCTCGGTCAGAGCTCCCTCGAAGTCGGTCTTGACGAATATGTCCTGTACATTCTCGAAGATTGTGCGGTACTTCTCTTCGCTCTCTCGAAGCGCCTCCTCAGCAGCACGACGCTCGGTGATGTCCACCAGGATGCCGTGGTAGGCAATCGTGTTGCCGTGCTCGTCACGCCTCGCATAGACGATGTCTCGAACGGTGCGAATCTCGCCGTCGAGCCGGCGAATCTCGAGCTCGAAGTTGACGACGTGACCATGCCTCTCGATCAGGCGGGATTCTTCCTCGCGCCGAGCAGGATCTACGATGAGCTCCTGCGCGCTCCGTTGCTGCAACTCTTCGAGCGTCTCCGCTCCGAACAGCTCGAGGAATGCGGGATTGCCGTCGACAATCCCGCCGTCTGGTTTCGTGATGTAAATGGCCTCGGCTATCTTCTCGACGAAATCGCGCAAGACATCCGGGTCCTCCAGGCTCGGATCCAGACCCCGGAGATGGTCGGCGATCGCAAAATCGTGCTCATCACGAGTCTCATGCGGGGGGGCGCTCGAGTCCATCACCTCTGCTCCACTTGGCACTCAGGGAACACCGAAGTCTACCGCGCCGCCAGAGGCACACCCAAACCCTTTTTGTTCAGTCACTTACGCCCCTGGCCGGCAAGCCGGCCCATGGCCTCGATGGGCAGGCGTCGGCAGGGTCAGAGGGCACCTAGCGAACTCTCGCACGAAGGGCGTCCACACTGGTGACAATCGAGAATCAGTGTTACATGGAATGTTGATCACCGTCGATGGGGTTCGCGTACTCGCCAGTCCAGAAAGAGAGGCCGAGTCTGCTGACCCCGGAATCCCTGAACCACTCCGGGACTGTCGTTCCGGGGGGCGGAGGAGCGCAAATGTTCCGAGTGAATCACTCTAGTGATTGCAGAACCGTGCTCAAATCCCTTGCGGCTGTCGCCGGCGCTTTTGTCCTGACGGCCATGACGCCGCAGTCAGGGGTCACATCTCCGCCGATCGCAGGACAGTTATGGACCAACGGGGCGGCTTCCTCTCCGGCGGGCGTGCACGCCGGGTCGACCCAAACGGGCGGTGTCCAGTCTCCCGCCGAGTTCTTCGGTAAAGAGATCGGCGCGCCGGGGGTTCTGATCCCTCACGCCAAAATCCTCGAGTACTACCGACTTCTCGAGGAGCGAAGTGACAGGGTTCAGATCCACATCCTGGGACAGACGACCGAGGGCCGGCCTTTCTACTACGCCGTGGTCACAGCTCCTGACAACCTGGAGCATCTGCAGGAGCTTGTCGAGATGAACTCCAAGCTCTATGACCCACGTGGAGTATCGGCAGATGAGGTCGAACAGATCATCCGCGACGGCAAGACCTTCGTGATCATCAATCACCAGATCCATGCCACCGAAGTCGGTGCGTCGCAGGCGGCGATCTTGTTGGCGCACCATTTGGCCACAAGCGACGATAGCGAGGTTCAGGCGATCCTCGACGACACCGTCCTCTTGCATGTGCCGGTGCACAATCCCGACGGCCAAGAGATGGTGACCGAGTGGCTGGGTCGCTGGAGAGGCACGCAGTATCAAAATGCACCACCGCCGTTCCTCTACCAGAAGTACGTCGGCCATGACAACAATCGCGACTGGTACATGTTCACCCAGGTCGAGACTAGACACTCGATCACCATGCAGAATCGCTATCATCCGCAGTTCACTGTCGACCAACACCAGATGGGGTCGGGTACCTCGCGCATCTTCGTGCCCCCATTCGAGGATCCCTGGGAGCCGAATGTCGATGGTGCGCTGATAGCCAGCAACAATCTCATCGGCACCTACATGGGCCAGTACATGACGACCAAGGGGTTGGCCGGCGTGGAGTGGAAAGAGCGCTACGATGGCTGGTCGCCGGCACGTGCTTACTATCACACCCATGGCGGGGTCCGTATTCTCACCGAGGTTGCCAGTGCCCGTTTCGCCGATGCCATCGAGATCCCATTCGATCGACTGCCTGAGGGATTCCGCCGGGCGAAGTGGAACTTCCCGTTGGTCTGGCCCGGTGGCACCTGGAGCTTTGCCGATGTGGTCGAGTACCACTACACCGCGGCCATGGGAGCGTTGCGGGCGGCGACTGATTTGCGCCAACAGTTGCTGACGGGGATGTATGTAGCGCAGCAGCGCTCAGTCACCCCTCCGGCGGGGTCACCCTATGCGTTCGTTCTTCCGCCACGGCAAACGGATCCGCCGACAATGGAGGCGCTTCTCGAGGTGCTGCGCATTGCCGACGTTGAAGTACACCGGGCGGAGGGTCTCTTCGTGGCGGGTGGCGAGGAATATCCTGCCGGGACCTATGTGGTGAAGGTCGCTCAGCCGGCCGGGCGTTTCGCCAAAAGCGTACTCGAGGTTCAGGACTACCCGAGGATCCTTCAGTATGAGGGTGGGCCGCTCGATTCCCCCTACGACGTGACGGCTCATACCCTGCCATTGCTCATGAACGTCACGGTGGATCAGATCGATGAACCGTTCTCTGCCGACCTCGTCGAGGTTTCTGAATCTGAGGGGGGCGCAGGCGTGGTCAAGGTCCTCGTCGATGGGATGGAGGCGCCTGGTCATCGTGCCCAAACATTTCTCTTCGATCCGCGAATCAACAACTCCTATGCCGCAGCCGTCGAGTTGGCAGGGTCAGGGCTCAGCCGGGCACTCAGGCCATTTCAGGCTGGTGGTCGCGACTGGCCCGCTGGCACCTTCGTGCTCGAGGTGCCGCAGGCCGAAGGAGCAGCACTTCCGCTTTTTCGCCAGGTCGAGGAGCTGGCCGAGAGGCACCACCTCGAGGTCATCGGCGTTACGGCTGAGCTGGTGGTGCCGACCGCCTATGTGGGAGAGCCACGCGTCGCCATCTACCAGAGCTACTCTCCGAGCATGCCGGAAGGCTGGTTTCGCTATGTCCTCGATCAGTATGGAATCCCCTATGACATTCTCCACTACGATGACATCCGCGCCGCGGACCTCCTCCCATATCGCGTGATCTTCCTTCCCCCTGGTGGTGGCTCGCCCCGCATGATGGTCGAAGGTCGCGCGAGCGAGGAACGCCCAGGAGCGCGGGTCCCGCCGGAGTACGCGGGAGGCATCGGTCAGGAAGGTGTGGCTGCCCTCGAGGAGTTCGTCGAGGAGGGCGGCATTCTCTACACCTGGTCGAGCGCTTGGAACTTCCTGACGGAGTATCTGGGAGTCGATGCCGCGAGTGTCACGGCCGATCTCGACAATGCCAGCTTCAACATACCGGGCTCGATCCTGCGTGTTCTGGTCGACACCGAAAACCCGCTCGGCTACGGCCTGAACGAGGAGAGTGCCGTGCTGTTCAGGAGCGATTCCGCCTGGCCGACGGAGGTTCCGGGCGCGAACGCGGTGGCACGGTATCCGAGTGGTGACCTTCTGCTGAGCGGGTGGGTCCAGGGAGAGCAGTATCTGGCGAATCAGGCTGCCATGCTGGAGGTTCCGCGTGGCCGTGGGCGTATGGTAATGGTCGGTTTCTCACCGGAATATCGCGCGCAGGCCTACCTCACCTACAAACTCATGTTCAACGCGATCTTCTACCCACGCGCGGAGGAAAGTAGATAGGGTCGTCGCGCGCCACGTGGCACACAGCACCGCAACCCGCGGTCTAAGCGATCGGGAGACGGCCGGACGCCAATCGGGCTCGCTCGACTGCATCCTCCAGCGACGTGAACAGGATCCAAGGGATCCCCGTCTCCTCGAGCAGGGCGTTCAGCGTCTCGTCGATAGCTAGCTGGAAAGCCAGATCGGTGGATCGCGTCCCATCAGTGTGCATGTACTCCGCCTTGATGGGGACCTTGAACAGCATGTCGTAGGTGCTCGCCCAGTGCTCGACGAGACCGAATAGGGGGGCATGACGCCCGAAGCGAAACTCCAGATAGCAGTAGTTGTCGAGGGCGGAGCGATCACACACCAGGTCAGGGTAGACCTGGGTCAGCTCGATCTCGCGGCGCATTGTCTCCATCAGGATCCAGGTTTGCGCCTCGAGACTCGTCTCCTCATTGATCGGGAAAGGACAGCGGCGCGCCACTTCCTCGAGGAATCCGACGTTGGCTCCGAGCTGCTTCAGGCGCATGGCCAGACCGTAGGCCAGAGTCGTTTTCCCCACTCCGTGTGTGCCGATGAACGCGAACTTCAACGTATCCCCCTCCGGCGGTGCCCCCTGACGGGCGCTGACTCAGCCCGCAATCCCCTCGCCGCCGTCGATTCCGAGCACGTTTCCAGTGAGCCACGCGGTGTCGGGGTGGGACAAAACCCCAATCGCCTTGGCCACGTCTTCCGGAGTGGTGAGCCGCTTATACGGGTTGGAGCGGGTGGCCCAGTCGATCATCTCCCCGCTTCCCGGGATCTTGCGCAGCGCCGGCGTGTCAGTGACGCCTGCGCGGATGGCGTTGGCCGTGATCTCATGCGGGGCAAGCTCGAGTGACAGTTGTCTGATGTGGGACTCCAGCGCTGCTTTCGCCGCAGAGGTCGGGCCGTATGTCGGCCAGACGCGCTCTCCACCCTTACTGCTCATGGCATAGATACGGCCCTCTTTGCGCATCAGCCCCACGGCCACGAGGTCCTGAGCCCAGTAGACCAGCGAATTCGCCATGACGTCGAGAGTCATCTCCATCTGGCGCTGGCTGACGGCCTCCTTGGCCTCGAACCCGATGTAGGGCTTCAAGGTGGCAAAGGCAATCGAGTGCAGAAAGACGCGCACCATCCCCTCGCCCTCGACGTGCCGCTTCATGTCGGCGATGGTTTCATCGCGCTTCTTCGGGTCGGCGGCGTTCACGTTGTAGAGAATCACCTTGGCGCCAGCCGCCTCGATGTCTCGGCACAGGTCCTCGGCGAGATGAAGAGTTGCCTTGCGGTCGAAATGAACTCCGAAAATGTTCAGGCCTCGGCGCGCCAGCTCGCGAGCCGTGGCGGCACCGAAGCCACTACTTGCGCCGAGGATCAGCGCCCAATCATCTGAGGAGTAAATCAGGGTGTCTTTCATGAGGCTGACATTGAACGCTACGCTGCCTCCAAACGCAAATCCCCGGCCGTTGCCACGGCCGGGGATTTGAAAGACGTTTCAGCGGGCTGGCCGAGTTCCGCTCGCGCGCTCAGGCAGCGTGTTGAACCAGGGAATCCAGCCCCGATCGGACCCTGTCAGGATCGACCTTGAGGTAGGAGCAGATCTGCTCGAACCAAGGACCCTCGAGGAAATCGTTAGGCGGGTTCTCCTGGATGCGGCGCAGCTTCTCTAGCTCGTGCTTCTTGAGGTTGTTGCGGCCCTCATGGCGATGGAGATACTGCAAGTCCATGACGGCGCGCTCGATAACCGTGCGCCATAGTTGGATACAGGCGTCGAGGTCGCTCAGATCACGCACGAATTCTTTGCGCTGCGCCTCGAAATGCGACGAGACATCGTCCTTGCCATCTGTGCATCTGATCTCATGAATATTCATGATTCACCGTACCTTGGGGAGCCAGACTTCTCGGGTGGGGGCTGGCTGCCGCCCGTGCCGAATCCGTCTGTCTCCGAGGCGGGGACCCCATATGCGCCGAACTGCCGGCGCCGCCGACTGCTAGCGAGCGTTCTTTGCCGCCGACAACGTTCCTACGAGCTGCAATCTCCGGCGCGGGAGACTGCCTCCCTTGACCCCCGGGTCACCAGCGTGTTGGATACCCAGCGAGTTTCCAAGCGGTCAAGAGCGCGCCAGCCACAACCCCAGGCCGCTCCCCTTTACGTC
>CALAKE010000598.1 GCA_937922775.1 uncultured bacterium
AACCTACGTGATCGACCCGGGCAACAGCTGGCGCGCCCAGGTGACCGCCTACCGCAAGACCATTCCCTGTTGATACGGTGAGCTAGTCCGAGCGCAGGGCCGTCATGGCATCGAGCCGAGCGGCGCGGCGGGCGGGGAAGAAGCTGGCCGCGAGCGAGGCGAGCAGCAGCACGATGGTGGCGCCTCCCAGGGCCAGGCCGTCGAAGCCGATGAAGCCCTCGAAGACAGAGTAGAAGATTCGCATCATCGCCAGCGACAAAACGACACCCCCGGCGATTCCCCACAGGCTGACGCGGGCCCCCTTCATTCCCATCAGGCGAAGGATGTCGCCAGGCTGGGCGCCGAGTGCAATCCGGATTCCCGTCTCGTGAGTGCGTTGGGTCACCGAGTAGGCCATCACCCCATAGATGCCGAGCGTGGCCATCACGAGTGCCACAATCCCTAGCACCCCGCTCACATCCGAGACGATTCGGCCGCCTTCGAGGTCCATGCGGACGAGGTCTTCCATGGTGTGAACCTCGTAAATCGGCTGATCGGGATCAATCGTCAGGACGGCGGCGCGGACGCTGGGGACGAGCTCTGCCGGGTTGGCTTCGGTGCGCAACATGACGGCCATCGCGCGCGGTTGGTATTGCAATGCCGAGAAGTAGATCATCGGGGTTGGTTGCGAGTCGCCACCGTAGTGGCGGACGTCCTCGACCACGCCGACGATCTCCCAGGTTTCTCCTCGGGAAAGAATGCGCTTGCCGATGGGGTCTTCGTCGGGCCAATGCCAGCTGGCCAGGCCCTCACTGATCACCATGACCGGAAGCGCGCCGACGCGATCGCTTTCCTCGAAGACCCTGCCGCGAAGGAGCGAGACTCCGATGGTCTCGAAGTACTCGGCCGATACCCAGCGCACGGGAGCTGTCGGCCAGCGCCCGTCCTCGTAGTCTTCGTCCTCGGGCGCGTACCCCTCACTGTGATTCACTCCCGCGAGCGGGGCGGCGCTCACCGTCGCGGCCGAGAGCACGCCTGGCAGGGTGTTCATCTCCGCGACCAATTCTCCGTACAGGGCCCGCAGCGATTCCTCGTCCGGGTACGCCGCCTCGGGAGGCCGCATGCGGTAGACGAGCAGGTTGTCGGGGTCGAAGCCCAGGTCGGCGACCTGCATCTCCACGACTGTCCGGATCAGCATGCTGGCGCAAACCAGAAGCACCAGAGCGAGCGCGACCTGAGAGCCAACGAGCACATTCTGGGCACGTCGGCGACGTGAGCCGCCTGTTGCCGTGCGTCCCCCCGACGTCAGAGTGATGTGAAGATCGGCGCGCGAGACGCGGTGCGCCGGCAGCGTGCCGACGAGAATGCCGGCGAGCAATGCGACAAAAATCGTGAAGCCGAGCACGCGCGGGTCGAGCCCGAACTCGGGGAGTGGCGGGTCGGCAGGGACGATGGTCTTCAACGCCTCGATGCCCCAGAAAGACACGATCACACCGAGCGCGCCTCCCGTGAGTCCGAGCATCACGCTCTCGGTCAGAAGCTGCCGCACGATGCGCCAACGCCGGGCGCCGAGCGCGGCCCGCACGGCCAGCTCCCTCTGGCGCTGCAGCGCGCGCGCCAGTAGCAGGTTAGCCACATTTGCGCAGGCGATGAGCAGGACCATGAACGCCGCCGTCAGGAGGATGACCGAACCGATTCGTGGCCCCGAGCTGTAGACGTCCTCGCGCAACGGGCGCACCAGCACTCGATTTCCCGCATTCAGGACCGGATACTCCCCCTCGAGGGTTCTCGCAACGCCGTTCACCTCTGCTCTCGCGCCCTCGAGCGTGGCTCCCTCTTCCAACCTGCCTAGCGCGCGCCAGGAGTTGAGCCCCCGATGTTCGTCGATGGCGAAGCCCGGCGGCACCCAAAGATCAGCTCCGTGGAGCGGATGGGGAATATCGGGAGGCATGACGCCAACAATCGTGTAGGGCACCTCGTCCAACTTGACGGTTTGACCCACAACGTCGGGGTCGCCGGCGAAGCGGTCCTGCCAGACGTCGTATCCCAGCAAAACGACGTATTGGCGACCCTCGGCCTCCTCTTGGCGGTTGAAGGCCCGTCCCAAGACGGGCTCGAAGCCGCTGACCTCGAAGATATTGGATGTAGCGACGACAGCCGCCAGGCGCTCCGGCTCATCGGAGCCTGAAAGATTGAACCCCTGGGTGCGGTAGCCAGCCACATCGATACTACGGGTGCGATCACGATAATCGAGCAGGTTGGGAACGGAAAACACGTTCCTCGACCAACCTCGCTCTGGATTGGTCATCCACACGGCCATCAGCCGCTCGGGCTCGGGGAACCGGAGTGGCTGAAAGAGAACGATGTCGGCGACGCTGAAGATCGTAGTCGTGGCGGCGATGCCGAGTGCAAGAGATATCACGGCCGGGAGCGTGATTAACGGGCTCTTGATGAGTGAGCGAATGCCTACGCGAAGGTCGTTTAGCAGGGAATCCATGGCGAGTTCTCAGGGAGCCAGTTGCCACTCTCCATTCAAACACAGATACGGCGACTCCTGGGTCGGAGTTTCCGCAGATTCAGTTCGAGCAACTGATGGTGGTATAACCAGATAATAGGGGGGTGGGATGACCGTCGTGCCAGGGACGTCATGAGACGAGCTTCATTTTTCGCCGTAGTTTGTTTTCTGGCCGCTCCCTGGCTGATGCATGCGTCGGTGGTCGGTCCTCGAGGCGACGCCTCTGCTCCGCAGGACCAGGATCTGCCGCCCGGCTTCCGGATCGATCGCGTTGACTGGGAGACGCCGGTCGAGCCGGGCCGGAGCATCCAGATCGAGAACCTGCATGGGGACGTCCGCGCCCGCCGCAACGAGGTTCCCAGACTCGATGTCTTCGTCGTCATCCAACTGCAGGAGCAAGATCCGCTCAGGGCTGACGTTCGCATCATCGAGACGCCCGAAGGGATCGAGGTCGACGTGCGCTACGTACGTGAGGAGGCTGTTAACGAAGAAGCGGCCTCGCGCCTGCCACAGGGAGACTTCATTCGCCGTGTCGATATGGTGACCTATATTCCGTCCGGCTCTCCGCTCAATGTCCGCACGACTGACGGCCTGATCGAGGCGCGAGAGGTCGAGAGTAATGTTGTCGCTGAATCGGTCGCCGGCGACATTACCGTGATCGCCGAAGGGTTGGTAAGCGCGAAGACATCGTCTGGCTCGGTTCTGTCAGTTCTACTATTTGACGCTCCCGGTCCCTACTCCTCGCTGCAGACCGACACTGGTGATATCAGTCTTCAAGTACCAGCCGACCTCGACGTTCTGTTGCGAGCGAGGACGACAGGGAGGATCACGAGCGAGTACATGGCTGATATCACCCCGGCAGCGGGGGATCGACCCAATGAAGCGGTGGCGCGGGTCGGCGAGGGTACACATGAAGTGCGACTGGAGAGTCACCAGGGCAACATCGAGATTCTCGCCTGGAAAAGAGGTCGCATCCCGCCCGGGGATCGAAGCGCTCGTCGAGAAGGATCTTGAGGGGCGAGGCACTCACCGACACGATGCTCCGCGTTTCAGAACCACAAGCACATTAGGCTTCCCCGTCGGGGAGCAACGCTGCTATAAGCTCTCTAGGACCAGGGAGGGGCCGCATTGTGAGGAATGAAATCCGTATTCGACGCGTCTTGTCCACCGGACTGTTGTTTGTTGCCTTGCTCGGGGGAACCGTATCGCTGCCTACTTCCGCCACTGGCCGTCCAGCGGCTCCGCAGCAGAACGGCCCGGTACAGGTTTTCGATCCTGTGACTCCAGGCGTTTTCCACGGTGACCTGAGAAGCCTGCCCCGCACTCCAGCATGGACACCGGGCCAGGGCGTCAAGGAGATCCCGAGGCGTCATGTAGTACGTCCCGCCCCGGAATATGCACCTGAGCCACGTGGCTTTGGCATCGACCCTCTGCTGGCCCGTGAGTTGCGCGTGGCGGCTCCGGTCAGCTGGGTGCTCAACCCTCCCTCCCTCAACTTCGAAGCGCAGGGATACGCTTCCCTCAATCCACCGGATCCGGTCGGCGACGTGGGGCGTAATTTCTACATTCAGATGATCAACAACAGCAGCGGTGCCAGCTTCGTGATTTATGACAAGGCAGACGGCAGCGTTGAGGCGGGACCGACCCAGTTGGATAGCCTGGCGAGCTCTGGAAGCTGCCTGTCGGGGTATGGAGACCCCATCGTGCTCTACGACCAACTGGCCGATCGCTGGTTCCTGAGTGAATTCAGTTCGTCGGGCAACGCCATGTGCGTGTATATTTCGCAAACTTCCGATCCAATTCTCGGAGGTTGGTACAGCTACGCGTTCACCGCGCCGAGCTTTCCCGACTACCCCAAGTACGCTGTCTGGCCCGATGCCTACTATATTTCGACCAACGAGAGCTCCCCTGCTGTCTACGCTCTTGACCGTGAGCAGATGCTTCAGGGGGGCGCCGCGTCGTACCAAAGGTTCACCGCGACGGATCTCGTGGGATTCGGATTTCAGGCCCTGACTCCCAGCGACCTCGACGGTGGCGATCCACCACCAAGTGGGGCGCCGAACTACTTCATGCGTCACCGCGACACCGAGGCACACGGCCCTGCCGGCCTGCCCACCGCCGACCAGCTCGAGGTGTGGGAATTCGACGTCGACTGGGCGACGCCCGGCAACTCCACCTTCACGCAGGTCGCCACAATTTCGGTCAGCGAGTTTGACTCCGAGTTGTGCGGCTTCTTTGCCTTTTCCTGCTTTCCGCAGCCGGGCGGCGGTGCTCCCCTGGATCCTCTCCGCGAAGTCATCATGTGGCGCCTCGCCTACCGTAACTTCGGCGATCACGAGGTTCTGCTCGGGAACTTCGTTACCGATGTGACGAGCACCGACGTGGGCGGGATTCGCTGGTTCGA
>CALAKE010000599.1 GCA_937922775.1 uncultured bacterium
TTCGCCTTCACCTCGGCAGGTGTCGCCTTCTTCCCCGAAACCGATCCCAACCAGGTCCGCGTGAACCTGGTCGCTCCGGAGGGCACAAACATCGAGGCCTCCAACCTGATCGCACAGGAGGCCCAGCGGCGGATTGACGAGCTGCTGGCCAATAACCCGACGAGCCTCGCCAACGTCGAGAACATCCTCGTGAATGTCGGCGCGGGGGGAGATCCGCAGTTTGGCGCCACGTTTCGCCAGAGCGAGCGCAGCGTCGTGTCGTTGAACCTGGTGGACTTCAGCGAGCGGAGTGAGCCCGGCCCGGCGACGCTCGAGAGAATCAGGGGGGAGTTGCAGGGCATCCCCGGTGTCGAGATCGACATTGCCCAAGATTCGCACGGCCCGCCGACGGGCGCGCCCGTGAATATCGAGCTCGCCGGCCCAGAGTTCAACGAAGCTGCCCGCCTTGCCGATGAGTTGAAGCGTCTGCTCGTCGTTGCCTCCGAGAGCGGCCAGATCCCGGGCCTGGTAGACGTGTCCGATTCCCTGCAAATGGGTCGGCCTGAGATCCACGTCGAAATCGACCGCGAGCGCGCGGCTCAGTTCGGCCTCAGTACGAAGATAATTGGCGACATCGTGCGTCAGGCGATTCAGGGAACCGAGGCCACGACCTGGCGATTTGAAGAGGAGGAATACGATGTTCGGGTTCGCCTGCGGGAGGAAGACCGCAGCTCGCCGCGCACCCTCGAGAACCTCACCCTGCGGCAGGGCGATATGGGCATCCCACTGGTCGCCATCGCCGACGTCTCCTGGACCACCGGTGCAGGTGCCGTCACCCACCTCGACCTCGATCCCGTCGTCACGGTGAGCGCCAACACGGCCGCCGGCTTCAACAGCCAGGCAGTTCTCACGCAGGTGCGGGCTTACCTCGCAGACTTCGAGAACACCATGCCGCCGGGCTACCGCATGAGCTATACGGGCGAGCAGCAGGAACAGGACGAAGCTTTCTCGTTCCTGACGACTGCGCTCTTGATCGGCGTGGCGCTGATCTTCTTTATCCTCATCGCGCAGTTCAACTCCGTCTCCTCCCCTCTGCTCATCATGATCGCTGTAGGGCTGGGGCTTATCGGTGTGCTCGTGGGGCTGATTGTCACGGCCACGCCGTTCTCGCTATTCACCTTCATCGGGTTGATCTCGCTGGCGGGGATCATCGTCAACAACAACATCGTGCTGGTCGACTACATCAATCAGCTTCGGGATCGGGGAATGCGTCGCCAAGAGGCGATCATCGAGGGTGGCGCAACGAGGTTGCGGCCCGTCATCCTGACGGCCTTGACGACGATCCTCGGCCTGGTTCCGTTGACCTTCGGCTTCAATATCGACTTCGTCGGGCTGCTCACTCGCCTCGAGCCGAACATCCAATTTGGCTCCCAGAACACACAGTTCTGGGGTCCGATGGGAACCGCCATCATCAGCGGGCTCACATTCGGGACGTTCTTGACGCTGGTTGTCGTGCCTGTGATCTACTCGGCTTTCGACTCGATCGCGGTGACAGTGCTGAGCGCCGCCGCCGAGGAGAGGCAACCGGCCAAGGACGAGGCGACCAAGCCCGAGCCTGGCCCCGCACCGGCACCATCCGGTCCACCGGAGCCGGTGGAGGCATAGCCCCGCTCAGGCAGCGAGCGAGGTTCGCCCGCGGCGCCCTAGCGCATGCCCATCTCGATGAGGCCCGCCTTTTCCAGAGCCTCGATGTAGCCCGTGACCGCATCGAGCGGGATGTCGGACGAATCCGGTGTCACCACGTAGGCGAACTTGTAGGCGGCGTTGCTGGTCGTAACCTGCCCGTACTCGGCGCGCACGGCTTTCCAGATGTCGAGCACGCTGCGGTGGCCATCGATGAAGCCGAGAACCTCCGATGACGCCTGCCTCGGCATGCTCGGGGTCCCTTCGGGGAGATTCTGGCGAACGAGGCCCGACGCCTCGCGGAACTCCGGCGTGTAGGGCCCGATGAGCTGGCGTGGCACCTGCTGTGCCGCCTCCTGCTCGGCGAGAGTGGGCTCCGGGTCTGGCTGTGGCGCGACGCCGAGCTCAGCGCAGGCACCCGCATATACCGCCTTCAGCTTCTCGAGTTGGACATCGCGCACCGACTCGAGGCTAGCGGTCAGGCTCGCGGTCATCGCCGTCACATCCTCCGTGTCAGCGATGGTCAGCACCGATTCCACGCCGCCTCGGGCGCGCCCGAAGGCTCCATCGACCTTGTTCTTCGCTGCCCGAAAGCCGGTGTGCACAGTTTCTTCGTCATCACCGATGAGCCGCGCACTCTGGCGAGCGACCTCGACGATCCACTTCTCGCCGTTGGCCGCGGCCTCCCAAGCGAGGTCGCGTGCTTCGACCGCCCCAGCGTTGGCAAGGTAGTAGAACGCCGCTGCGCCCATCACCCCGACTCGCTTCATTTCGGTGGGATCGCTCATCTCGATCGCGTCGGCGCTGGAGTGGTAGAAGTTGTCGGGCCAATGGTTGAACTGCATCGCGGGGATGCCCCCGGCCAGGAAGACCATATGATCGCTGTTCGAGATGAAGGGCACGAGCCGATAGTTGAAGGGGGCGTTGTTGCCGGTCGGTGTGCGAATTTCAGTTTGGTCGACAACCGTCAGCAAGTTGCCGATCAAATCGTTCAGATAGCTCGGCACCGAGTCCGGTGTCATCTTCATCCGGAGGTAGGTGTCGGTCTTTTCCAGATCCGGGCCCGTCATGTCGTAGTTCATCGCCGCCAGCATGCTCTCAGCGAGGGCGGGGTTCTCTTGCATGAATGCCCGCGTGCCGGAAATCTCAGGTACCCAAAGGAAATGGAGCGTGCGACGAGGGGGCGGAAGGCGACCGTCTCTAATGAGCCGCGCCAGTGTACGTGCGATCTCGAGGGTGGTCCCCACGCCGGAACAATTGTCGTTGGCGCCCGGGGTGCCGATGCGCTCGAAGGCGTGTGCGACGAAGAGAAGGTCGCCTGCCTCTGGGTCGGTGCCGGGAATCTTGGCAGATACCACATTCATCTTGTACGGATGCCTGCGGGCCCGGACGTGTGCCCGAACCACCACCTTGTCATTCCTCTCGACGAGGTCGCGCAGCTCGTAGAACTGGCGCAGCGATAGGACGAAGCCGAACCCCGGCTCCTCCTCGCTTGCCGACACCGACTGCCAGCCGATCTGATCCAGGGTGTATCCGGGAGAATCCGACCGCACACCCGCACTGCCGGTCCCGAGCGCGCCAGCTGCGCCACGCTCGACCACCCCTGAGCGAAACACCGATCCCACGGACCCACTGCCGAGGACGATCTTGCCTGTCACGTCGGTGCCCTCGTAGTCTTCCGCCCGGCCGGCGCCAACGTACACAACCTCTGCCTCGACGTCGGCACTCGTACTGTTCGAGGCGATCGCCGCTGGCACGATCTCCAGGCTCGCTAGGCGCTTCGCCACGGGCTCGACCAGCCAAAGGTCCGCCTCCTCCGCGTCCCAGATCTCATCCGATGGAAAGTACTGCACCGAGACATCGATGCCGTACCGTGTGGCCTGATCCTCGAGATACGTCGTCTCGAAGAAGCTCTCTAGATACTCAGCCGCCTGGCGGTCACGATTCGTGGCCAGCATCTGCACGTGTCGATAGGCCGCCTCGCCGGAGTACTCGTCGATGATCGGGTCGAGGATCGGGGGGGGGACGATGCTGCGGCCGGCACGCTGCGGTGACGTCCGGGCGTCCGACACGGTGAGTGCGAGCAGGAGGGACAGAAGGATGAGCAAGAGGGCGGGACGGTATCGCATTGGCGTCTCTCCAGGGTGGGGTGGCTGCCAGAGTTGACCCTACTACAGGTTCGTCAGATAGTCCGACAATGGCACCGTGAGTTTCTCGTTCAACGACCGACCAGCGAGGTTTCCCGTGCGCAGACTCAAGGTTTTGTCGATTCCGGCGAGCATCATTCTCGCTTTCCTTCTCGTAGTTCCGGCATTCGGCCAGGAAAAGCGACCGCTCACCTTCACCGACCTCATGCAGCTACGAGAGATTGAACAGGCGTCGATTGCCGACGGCGGCGACTGGATTGCCCTCACGGCGGAGCCCGACCGAGGTGATCCCGAGGTCATCGTTCGCTCGGTCGACGGCGCCACTCGCTATCTCATTCCGCTGGGAAGCCACGCCGTGATCTCCCACGATGGCGCCTTCGTGGCGGTCCGCCTGAATCCGTCGATGGCGGAGCGGGAAAAGGCGGCGGAGGACGACGCCCCACGCCGCGGAATGGCCCTGCTGAACACCGGAAGCGGTGCGATCGAGAGCATCAGCGATGTGCAGTCCTTTGCCTTTTCCGCCGACGGGCAGTGGCTCGCCTACCACAAGTATGAGGCGGAGGAAGAGGAGAGCGAGGACACTGTGACCGAGGAGGCGAGTACGGGTTCCGAGGCAGAGGCCGCGGGCAAGCGCAAGCCGGGCACGGTACTGGTGCTTCGCAACCTCGCCTCGGGCAACGAGGTCGAAGTTGCCGATGTCCGTTCATTCTCCTTCGCGAACAGCGGGACGAATCTCGCCTATACCGTGGCCAGTAGCGACAACTCCGGCGATGGCCTCTATGTGCGGAGTGTCGCTGGCAACGCCGGCTCTCCGATGTCGATCGACGTCCGGCCCTTTGGCCACTACGCGGAGGTCACATGGAACGAGAGTGGCACGGGCCTTGCCTTCGTCATGGCCGTGGAAGATAAGGACGGCGAGCCCGGAAAGGGCGCGCTGATGGCCTGGAACGGTGCGACCACCCAAGAGCTCGTGAGCTCCGACGATGCTCCGGACGGCTGGTTCGTGCCGACCACCAACGGGTTGCGCTGGAGCGAGAACGGCGAGCGCCTGTTTTTCGGCTGGCGGCCGATTCGAGAGGACGAGAAGAAGAAATTCGCGAAGCTGGCTGAAGGAGAAACGCCAACGGCCGGCGCAGAAGAAGTCGGTAGAGAAGATGCGGGCGAAAAGGAAGCCGAGCCCTTCAATCCTTATGACACCGAGGCCATCCTCGCCGATCGCACGG
>CALAKE010000600.1 GCA_937922775.1 uncultured bacterium
GTGCCCTATGAGTCGCTGGGGCCCGAGATCACACTCGACTATGACGAGCGCACGACAATTCTCGGGTTGAGGGACGGCCTACTCATACTCGGCACGCTGGCCGCTGCGAGCTCTCCAGCGTTGGTTTCGGCATTCATCGACCTCCCCGAAGGCGCAGCCGGCGAGCGCCAGCGATTCTTCTGGATCGGCGCCATCTACGCGCCAATTCTCGTGGTGCTGTGCTGGTGGTGCGTAGCCGCCGTTCGCGAGCGGCCGGCCACAGGTCGCCGGGAACGGGAGGGAGCTCTCGCCGATCTGGCCCCGCTCTTCGAGAATCGACCATTCTTGATCCTCTTGGCCTCCTACATGGTGAGCGCGTTCGGCAGCAACCTGCCGGCAACCATGCTGCTGTACTACGTCGAGTATGTGCTCGAGTCCGCTTCAGCGGAGCTCTTCCTGGTCGAGTACCTGCTAACGGGCGTGATCTTCTTGCCACTCTGGATCGCAGTGAGCACGCGCGTGGGCAAGAGAGCCGCCTGGATCGCTTCGATGTTGGTCAACACCGGAGCATTCATTGGCGTCTTCTTCCTCGGGCCCGGTGACGTCGCTGCATACGGCGTGCTGGTGTTCCTCTCGGGAATCGGCATGGGAGCCACGCTGGCCATCCCGTCTTCCATGCAGGCAGACGTGATCGACTATGACGCTTTGATTTCCGGGCGGCGAAGAGAAGGACGCTACGTTGGGCTATGGTCCATCGCCCGCAAGCTGGTCGCCGCGCTCGGCGTGGGACTCGGTCTCACCATTCTCGGCTCGGCCGGCTACGTCCCGAATGTGCCACAGACCCCAGCGGTCTTGCTGACGTTGCGGATTCTCTATGCGCTGGTGCCGAGCATCTGCAACCTCGTGGCAATCTGCATTGCCCTCTTCTACCCTATCGACCGAGAGCGCCAGGAGGCGATTCTCGCGGCGATAGAAGCCCGCAACCTCGGGAATGTCGTGGAGGATCCGCTGCGTCCCGGGCGACGACTACCGGCCTTGGCATGAGAAACCTGAAATGACTGAGTACTTTGGAAGCTTCGATATCCCTCTTCTGGGCGATGCCTTGCTGGCCAGCGCGGGCGCCACCGCGGCCATCATGCTGTCGCTGTGGTTGATCAGCCTGCTGCTGCGAAACTCCAGCATTGTCGACGGCTACTGGGGGCCTGGATTCCTCGTGATCACCCTCGTTGCCGGCTCTATTGGCAGCGGTGCCACGTGCAGAACGGTCCTCGTCACGACCCTGGTGGCACTCTGGTCCCTGCGACTGGGTGGATACATAATCTGGCGCAACTACGGCGGCGGAGAGGACTACCGCTACGCCGCCATGCGCGAGCATCACGGCAGCGCGTACGCCTGGGTGAGTCTAGTCACGATCTTCGGACTGCAGGGCGTCCTGATGTGGCTGATCTCCATGCCCCTGCAGATGGCGGTCCTATCACCGCGCCCGCCGGGCTGGACCGTGTGGGATGTTGTCGGGCTCACGCTCTGGTGCGCGGGTTTCCTTTTCGAGACGGTTGGAGACTGGCAGCTTGCCCGCTTCAAGGCCGACCCGCAAAACCGTGGACAAGTCATGGACAAGGGTCTCTGGGCGTGGACACGACACCCCAACTATTTCGGCGAGGCCGTGTTGTGGTGGGGGTATTTCTTCATCGCCCTGTCCACGCCGATCGGGATCTGGACGGTCCTCAGCCCTATGCTGATGACCTATCTGCTCCTGAAGTTCTCGGGCGTCGCTCTCTTGGAAAAGGCGCTGGTCGATCGCCGGCCCGGGTACCGCGAGTACGTCGAGCGAACGAGCGCGTTTTTTCCTTGGCCGCCGCGAGGCGCGAAAAAATGACGGAGCCCTGGCGACATTCACTCACAACCTGATCAAGGCTGGACACTTGTGAAGATTGAGGAATCGACCGCATACATCAACGATCCAACCCAGAGACTGAAAGGACCAATAAGAAATGAGAGTACTCATCACCGGAGCAACCGGGTTTATCGGACAGCGTTTATGCCAGATTCTCGCGGTTGAAGGTCACGAGCTTATCGCTCTATCACGAAACCCCGAGAAGGCCCAATCCGAGCTGCCGCCATTGCTGGCCGCTTATCCCTGGGATCCACTGGCCGGGCCGGCGCCCAAGACCGCCTTCGAGGGTGTGGACGCCGTGGTGCATCTCGCCGGAGAGAGCGTTGCGGGCAGATGGACGAAGAAGAAAATGCAGGGCATCCGGGACAGCCGTGAGATCGGCACCCGGCATCTCGTGGAGTCGATCGCTGCAGCCGACACGCGGCCTCAGGTCCTAGTTTCAGCAAGCGCGATCGGTTTCTATGGAGACCGGGGCGACGAAGAGCTGACAGAGGAATCCGCACCTGGAGACGACTTCCTTGCCGATGTTTGCCAGTCCTGGGAGCGCGAGGCTCTAAAGGCCGAGGAGCTCGGCGTTCGCCTCGTCAGACTGCGCATCGGAATTGTCGTAGGGGCGGGAGGCGGAGCTCTCGAGGCCATGTTGCCACCCTTCAAGATGGGGGTCGGAGGGCCCATGGGATCGGGTCGGCAGTGGTGGTCGTGGGTGCACCGCGACGACCTGGTTGCGATGATCCAGCGCGGACTGACCGACGACGGCCTCACGGGTGTCTTCAACGCCACATCCCCCGAGCCGATGAGCCAGAGGGATTTCGGCAAGGTGCTCGGAGGGGTACTGCGAAGGCCGGCCTTCATGCCGACCCCGGCGTTCGCTCTCAATGTCCTGCTGGGAGGCTTCTCGACCGAGCTACTCAGCAGCAAGCGCGTGGTACCGGCCAGGCTACAGGAGACAGGTTTCGAGTTTTCCTACGCGAGCCTGGAGGCCGCCCT
>CALAKE010000601.1 GCA_937922775.1 uncultured bacterium
CGACGAGCCAGAAAGCTGAACGCCTTTCCGTCATGGATCTCCGTCCGGGCCGAGATGTGGGGAGGATTTTGCGATGAGCCGGACGCGACTCATCCTCAATTCATGCTATAGGCGGGGGTGGGATGCTTCAACGTGCCCCACAGATCCGACATCGCCTGGATCAGCAGTGGTTGCGATGATCGTGACCTATTCTTCGTCGCCCATGCCACTCTCGCCCAGGAGGGGCAACGACGTTTGCGCCCCGCCTTCCGGCGCTCCGAGCTCGAGAAGTTGCGGATAAGCCTCACAGAGCTCAGCAGGCAGCCTTGGCAGCGCGTGAGACATGCCGCTGGTCGCCGCATCTGGTGGTTCGTCCCCCTCCCGCCTCGCCAAACGCTTCAGAAGAACCTTGAGCTGCAGCGCGTTGGTGACCGCCTGCCCGCGGTAGTGGTTGTTGGCGATGACCACCAGCTCGCTCGACCTGCCCGCCATTCTCGCCATCGTGTCCGCAAGCTCATCGAGCTCATCGGCGTTGTATAGGTAGTCGTAGCGCTGGTCTCTGCCCGATCCAGAATCAAACCATGCTTCCTCATTGCGGCCATGCAAACGGAAATATGCTGGCTCGGAGGTGACCACATCGAGCGGCGGGAGGCCATTCCGCTGCGGCGGCTGGTCGATGGCGCAATATGCGGCACCCATCTCGCCGAGTAGCTGCCACGAATCCGATTTCTCCCAAGAACCGTGCCGCAGCTCTACGGCGACCCTGAACCGAGAGAGTGAGTCAATCGATCGCCTCAACCTCTCCCGACCGGCGGCCGTATTCCGGAACGACCAGGGGTACTGGAGCAGGACGCACGACAGACGATCGGCGTCCAGGAGTGGTTGCATGCCCCGCTCAAATGTTTCGATGTGATGCCGGTTGAAACTGCGGGCGTGGGTAATCTGCTGCCAGACCTTCGCGGTGAACTGAAAACGCGGGTTTTGCTCGACTCGGCGCGCCCAGGAGGCCGACATCTTGGCGCTCGGCGGGCGATAGAAGGTGTTGTTGAGCTCGATCGCGTCGAAGTACCCGGCGAGGTAAACCAGGGGATCGAACCCCTTCTCCTTGCGGCGAGGGTAGACAATGCCCTCCCAATCGGCGTACGACCAGCCGGCAACACCGACACGGATATCGGCGGGCGAGCAAAGAGTGGCATCCGGAGCGATCACCAGCCTCCTCGGTAACGAATGGTGAAGTCAACATACTCAGTCGAGGGCTCGCCCCAGCTCACATCGATCTCGTCGACTCGCGCTCCGGGAGGGCCCTCATGGCAGAACCTCAACAGCTCCTCACAAAGAGGGTGTGGCCCCTGTGCGACCAACTCCACGGAGCCATCCGGGCAGTTGCGGGCCCATCCCGTCAGGCCCAGGCGGACCGCCTCCTGCCGGGCACTAGCGCGATAGAAAACGCCCTGGACCCGTCCGCGAATGTGCAGGTGCATCTGTTCGGTTTCTTGCATGGCCGTAGCTGAGCTTGCGAATCGGGGTGACGTCAGTACAGTACCATCGCACGCAGAGCGACCTTTTGCATGGCCGCGGTGCGCCCGAGACTTGGCCGGCCGCATGTAAAGGGCTATCGTGGGGTCCCAACCAGGAGGCCACCATTCGTACCGCAGCGCTGGACGATACGGACCTGCAGGGTAAGGATCCTCTCGATAGAGCGTTCCTCGCCTTGATGATGATCTGGGTCTTCTCGATCCCCCTCTTCATTGCCGTGGCCGAGTTGGCCATGTGGATGGCCGCGGCTCTTTGGGCGGTCCGATGGGCACGCGGAGAGCTGCGTGCCGGAAGCTCGGCGGTCGAGATCCCCGAACCGGGTCCTGCGGGCGACGCCTTTGCTCTGGTCGGTGCCCCGATCATTGCTTTCTACGGCGTCTCGTTCTTGTCTGCGATGCTGTCGCGGGATCCAGTCGAGAGCCTGTGGGACCTGCGTGAGGTTTTCTTGTTTGCAGCGCCGCTGGTCACGTATGCGGCCTTCCGCCATCCACGGCTCCGTCGTTGGGGCGTCTACTCGTTCGCTGCGGGGATCTTCGTAGCGGTGGTTTGGGGTTATGTCCAGGTAGCGGTGGTGAATGGCGATGGGTTCCGCCCGAGCGGCCCGCTGAGTCACTACATGACTTATGCGGGCGTTTTAATGCTGGCGGTACCGGTGTTGCTCGCTGTTCGGGACAAGTGGCGTACCGTCATGATGCAGATTCTGGCGGTTCTCGCCCTTGCGATGGTTGGATTGACCATGACCCGCAGTGCCTGGCTGGGCTGTGCAGCGGCCCTCTTGGTCTTTTTGGCCGGCCGCTTCGTCACCGGTACCGCGGGTTCGGGCCGCGCTCGACGGCCACGGTTGGCCGTCTACGGAGCCACGATCGTGGTCGGTTTCATCGTGATCGCCCTGCTTCTGTTGGCAATTGCCGGCCATGAGGCGGTCGTCGAGAGGGGAGCCAGCATCTTCGATCCCGCGAATGCCACGAATGTCGACCGGCTGGCGATGGCCGCCACGGGTCTGCGGCTGATCGCTACCTACCCCATTCTCGGCATCGGCCCGGGCCTCATGGCGGAGGTCTACCCGGCTTGGGCTGTTGAGTGGGCGGTGCGACAAGACAACGCGCATTTGCACAACAACGTGCTACAGATCGCGGCGGAGCGCGGCATGCTCGGGTTGACGATGTGGCTGTGGATGATGGCCGCCTTCTTCGTCGGAGCTTGGCGGGTCTTGCGCTTCAGCGGTTCGCACGGTGAGGGCGGTCCCGAAGCGAGGGCAGCCTTGGCCGCGCTCGCCGGATTTCTCGTCATGGGGATGTTCGAGTACAACTTCAGCGACTCGGAAGTTCTGATGGCCCTGCTCTTCATCCTCACCCTACCGATCGCTGCCAGCGCCGGCCTGGCGACGAAGAACGGCGGCGGGTCGGCCTAGTCTCCTGCCAAGCCAAGCTCTTCAGCGATACTCTGCAGCGCCGCGAGAACGTGACCGACATGCTCCTTCATCGGCATGTCGATCGCCTCGGCCCCTTCGGACATCTCCTCGCGGCTGACGGCTCGGCAGAACGCCTTGTCCTTGAATTTCTTGGTAACCGATTTCACGGGCACTTCACGAATATCCTTGCTGGGTCGGATGAGAGCTACGGCGACGATGAAGCCCGAAAGCTCGTCGACCGCGTAGAGGGCCTTTGCCATCTGGCTCAGGCGCGGCACGCCGGTGTGATCCGCGTGCCCGAGCACCGCGTCGATGATCTCATCTGGATAGTCGAGCTCCCGCAAGATCTCGACGCCAGCGAACGGGTGCTCCTCGAGGGACGGGTGTTCCTCGTAGTCGAAGTCGTGGATCAGGCCGGTGACAGCCCAAAGCTCCTCGTCTCCGTCGAAGAGACGGGCATAGTGGCGCATGGCTGCCTCGACGCAGAGTCCGTGCTTGATGAGGTTAGGGTTCTTCGTGTGTTCGGTGAGGAGTTGATAGGCGTCGTCGCGAGTGGGGATCATGGTGACTCCTGGGGCGATTCCTGTGAGGACGAGACAAGGGTGAAAAAGGCCGGGGGGGCTTCTACGAGCCCCCCCGGCCGGAATGCTGTTCCTTCAGCGAAACGGTTTCTGCCTGGGTCGCTATTGCCCCACGGGCCGGCCCAGAGCTCCGGCTGGGTTCTCGAGGTTGATCACAATCGAACCATCTCTCGAGAGAATCGCGATACCGTCTAAGGTCGCCTGGACGTTGCCATCTGCCTCGAGCTGGCGCAGATCCGCAGGCGCCATCGGCCTCAGCCTGCCCCGGACGACCACATCCTGACCCTGCAGGCGGTCGAGAGCCCAATACCACTCATGCAGAAGGCGCGAATTGTAGAACACCCGGGCGCGACGACCCTCGGCATCCTCCACGAAGAAGTAGGGCACGAGCTGTTCGAAGGCCCTGCCGAGGAGGCGCACATCATACAGATCTACACCAGAGGCCAGGCCCTGCAGGCGATTCGCTGTCTGAATGTAGGTCGTGTCGTTGCTCAGAGTTTCGAGCGTGATCGGCTCGCCCACTCCATGGTCGCCGGCTCCAAAACGCATCTCTGCGGACTCGACGTAAGGGATGGCGATCTCGTTGCCGTTCGAGTAGATGCGCATGCGATCGAGCTCGTCGATCTCTTCCTTGGTGTAGTACTCCTCATCCTCGCGGGAGAGATTCACCTCCAGCGGCACCCAACCGAGGGGGCTCTCGTGAAGGCCATGCAATTGCACGCTTACCTGCTGTCCGACACTGAACTCGAGCAAGTCCATGTTCTCCCCGGCGATGAGAATCTCATCATTCGGGGGCGGGGCCTTGTCCAGGAAGACCAGCTGGAATTCCTCTTCGGTTTCAGCGGCACTCTGATCCTCTTGGACTTCCGCCACCTCTCCCTCGGCGCCCTCGGCAGGGGCCTCGACGGGCTCCGCAGGCGTTGCGGGAACGACCGGGGTCACGACGGCGCCACCACCAGATCGCAGAAGAATCGAGTCAGAGTCGATGTGCGCGACGGTGAGGTCTGTCAGCACCACTTCGATGCTGGAAGGGGGAGATCCAAGGGCGCGGAGCATGAAGGGACGCGGGTGGCTGGGATTGTCCAGATACTCGGACATCGTCATCTCTTGCGGCGTCTTCAGGTAATAGTTCTGCCAGTACGGAATCGCAGCTACGTAGTACCCGAATGCCAGTGCAAGGATGAGCAGCACCCAGTTCAGCGGGTCCTTCACCGTATCCTTGAGTGCCATCTTTGGGCTCCTTCTTACGCTCAGTCTACGAGCTCAGTGTATGGGTGAGATTCATCGCCGCGAGGCGGGCGAATTATATCCACTGGGAGTGAATCCTGTCGAGCAACGCTCTCCCTCTATACTGCCGTGTCAGGCTCCTTTTGTCAGGTCGATGAGCCGAATTGCTCGAGCTGTTCTCGGCGCCCGATGACGATCAGGCTGTCACCCGCGGTGATGATGTCGTCGGGCCCCGGATTGAACGAAACGTCGCCACCGGGCGACTGGAACGCCATAACCATAACTCCGAACTTCCGTCGCAGGCGAGATTCCTTGAGCGTCACGCCCGCGTAGGGGGAATCTTCGGAGATCTCGATGGTAGCCGGCAGGGAGGATCTAAGGAGTTTAAGGACTTCTTTGAGAATAAGGCTTAACCGGAGAGGTGTGCGCATTTGTTCTCTCTGCCGGCTGAAGGCAAGAATTTGTTTCACCAGGTCTCTGGCGCGCTCACCCGATTTGAATATCTGTTTCATATTATGCTGCAGGGGGCTATCAGGTGGTAGATCCGACATAGCCATTTCGGTGTGAATCATGATAGGG
>CALAKE010000602.1 GCA_937922775.1 uncultured bacterium
GGTGCACGAGATGGCCGGCAGTCAGTTCATGGAGGGCATCCTCGGTAAAACTCTGCCTCAAGTGAATTTGGTGCTCGAGGGTTTCGACTACATCAATGACGGTGGGTCCTTCACCCTGACCAGCGGCGTGCTGAACCGTGATCCGATTCCCGGTGGCTCCTGTGCTGCTGCCGCCAACGGCGCTCTCGATGGTTTCGTGAAAGCCGCTGCGGTTGATATGCCTCGCGGCATTCGTATCAATTCGGTCAGTCCCGAAGTGCTGGAGGTGTGTCGGGAGAAGTACGATGGCTTCTTCCCAGGCCACGTACATGTGTCGAACGAAGCGGTGGGTCTGGCCTACAGCAAGGCAGTAGAAGGCTGTCTGACGGGACAGGTCCTGATTGTCGACTAGCCCGCGAGGGCTTTGAAAACCGCCTTCGACACCTGGATTTCCTGCACCGCAACGCCGGTCGAGGTTGAAGGTCTTCGTCGCGGTGTGTTTTCCCTGGTCAAATCGTTATGACGAACGTGTGCCGAGTCGGGTAGGGCGTCAGCCCTCCATGCCGAGGCGCATTTTCTGCAACTCATCAAAGAGCGCGCACTGCTGATCACGGACTCCAGATGCCGGCTCGATTTCGTCGCTGAAAACGAGATGGGCGCGGGTCTCGGGGTCGTATACAGGCCAAGTGATTGCCCCGCTGCCGTTGGGGTCTCCCGTCGCCGCGAAGCGCACCCAATAGTCGGCCATGGAATCGGCGAGGCGCTCGTCGACTTCGTTTCGAGGAATCCAGGTCTCCTTGGCGAGGCTGTCAAAGGCGTAGGGTACTTCTGCGCCGTGGAAGGCGCCAAGCAACTCGCCGCCAGGCGCGGGAACCACCCGCGCGAATTCGTACCAGTACGCCGTGCTGCCGGCTCGCTCCATTCGATCGGCGATAAACCTGGACGGGCAGGCGAAGTAGATGTCGGTCATGAACGCGTCCGCCGCCGCGACGGCGTCGGCGTCAGTGGTGGCCGGATAAAGCTCCATCGCCTGGTCGCCGAGCTCGCCGAAGCTGTCGCGGAGCGCGGTTTCGAGCCCTCCAACCGTCACGTCGGGCCAGTAACGACGCATCGTCGTCCACTCGTTGCTGTTATAACCGATGATCAACTCGACATCCGCTTGATCGCCTGCCTCGAAGATGCGCCCAGGAGCATCCTCGAGCACCCATCCATCGACGTTGGGTGAGTTGAGCCGGCCGATTTCAGCCTCCTCGACGATGCGAAGGAGCTCTTCGGCGTCCACTGCCCTGAGGAGCTCGAGCTGGCCATCGACAGCGGTGGCAGTGCTAGCCGTGCCTAGCGTAGCCGCCGCGCCAACCGCGATGGCGAGCCTTTCGCCGGCAGCCTCGGCGTCTTTCAGGGGTCTCCCGGCGCCGACCGAAAATCCACCGCTCTGGATGATCGCCCGGTGGAACAGGCCGCGGGCCAAGGGTGAGGCCATCAGGTAGCCGACGTCAGTGCCACCAGCGGACTCACCGAAAATGGTGACGCGGTCCGGGTCGCCTCCGAAGTTCGCCGCGTTTCGCTGTACCCACTCGAGCAGAGCAATCTGGTCGAGCAGCGCGTAATTGCCCGAGGAACCGTGGGCCGACTCCGCCGTGAGCTCCGGGTGGGCGAGAAAACCGAATACCCCGAGCCGGTAGTTGAAGTTGATCACCACCGCACCGCGACGGGCGAGGTTCTCCCCATCGTATGGGGGCTCAGCGCCCGATCCCGCGACGTTGCTGCCGCCGTGGATCCAAACCAAAACCGGCTGGAGC
This sequence comes from uncultured bacterium, assembly GCA_937922775.1. GTDB lineage: Bacteria > Acidobacteriota > UBA890 > UBA890 > UBA890 > CALAKE01. The sequence continues at coordinate 1,779 of CALAKE010000602.1, forward strand.
TCGTCGCCGGCCAAATTCGCGGTCCACAGGTTGAGGTACAGGCAGTCTTCGCTGATGGGTTCGAGGTCGGGTACCAAAGCCGGGTCGGTCCCCAAGACCTCTGCAATGTCGCGATAAAACACGGTGTTGCCGGGTCGTTGAATACACGCTTGACCGAAGCTCGTGGCGGCTTGAACGCCAGGGCGTGGCGATAACGGGGCAGGGGGGCGCCAGCGACCATCACCCACCGGTGGCGCTGCGTAGGGAACTCCCAGGAAGACCGTCACGTCCGGATCCCCGGCAAGGGCAGTGCCCCGCAGACGCTCTCCATCAGCGGTTTTCACCTCGGGCTCGAGAGGCGCCGCGGGGCCGCAAACCGCCAGAATCAGACAGCTCGCAGACAGCAGGGCCGCAGCGATGAGTCGAGATCGCATCTCACTCACCCTTCCATTCCGGCGGCCTTTTTTCGACAAACGCCTTTGCTCCCTCTTGAGCGTCGCTGCTCTCGAGCATCTTCATGAAGGCCGGCCACGCCTTCGACCGCAGCGCCGCGTAGCATTCCTCGAAGCTGAGCTCCTCGGTGAGGTGTACCGCCTCCTTGATGGCCGCCAGCGACAGCGGCGCCGCGAGGCAGAGGTCCTCGGCCAGAGCCCTTGCCTCGTCCATCAATTGGTCCGCGGGCACGACCTTGTTGACGATCCCCAACGAGGCCAGCTCTTCGCCTGACCATCGCCGCCCGGTCATCAGGATTTCGAGGGCTTTTTGGCGGGGCAGGAGCTTGGGGAGCATGAAAGTCCCGACGTCGGGCGCCATCCCGATGCGAATCTCGGGCAGCATGAACTGAGCGTGATCGGCGGCAATGACGAAGTCGGCGCGCAGGAGCATCTCGAACCCGGCGCCCACGGCCAAACCATTGACCGCACAGATGACCGGCTTCAGCAGGTTGGTCATCTCCGGGAAGCCGCCGAACCCACCCTCGCCGAAGTCTTCGAGGTACTCCTCTCCCTCGGCCACCGCGTTCAGGTCCCAGCCGGCGGAATAGAACTTCTCGCCCGCTCCGGTGAGGATCACAACCCGAAGCTCGGGGTCATCGCGGAAGTCGGCGAAAACCTGGCCCATTTCACGACTCAAGGGTGCATCCAGGGTGTTGGCCTTCGGCCGATCGAGGACGATCTCGAGAATGCGGCCGTTTCGGGTGATCTTCAGGAACTCACTCATGTCTAGGTCTCCTCGGTCTCCTCACGGGGCCGGCCCCAGTCGAAGGCACGGCCGTTCATTTCTTGACGCTGATCAGTGCATCCGCGGCGACCACGCCATGGCCTTCGGCGAGCACCATGAGCGGATTGATGTCGAGCTCGATGATCCGCTCGGGGTCACGCTCCACCAACGCGGCGACGGCGATCACGGCCTCTGCCGCCGCTTCCAGATCGGCCCTAGGAGCGCCTCGGAATCCCTGCAGCAGAGGCGCCGACTGAAGTCCGGCCAACGCTGCCGCCACTGTGTCTCCGTTAGTCGGCAGGAGAAGCGACACGCTGTCCTTCATGATCTCGACGAGGATGCCGCCTCCGCCGACCAGCAGATATGGGCCGAACTGAGGGTCGCGTGCAACTCCGACGATGAGTTCGGCGACAGCGCCTTCGATCATCTTTTCCACCAGGTGGGAATCGGACAGGTTGGCAAGCTCCGCCATGGCCGTCGCCACCGCATCGTTGTCCGCAAGCCCGAGCCTGACCCCACCCACCTCGGTCTTGTGTGCCACACCGAGGGCCTTCACGACCACCGGATACCCGACTTCCTCGGCAGCGGCGACCGCCTCTTCGGTGCCGCGAACTACTCTCGAAGGAGGTACGGGAACACCGTGATCTTCGAGGAGCCTCTTCGATTCCGCCTCATCGAGAACCGTAATCTCGCCACTGCCGCCATCGCTGGTGCTTCCCGCGTCGCCATCGTCAGTCTCGCCCGGTGCACCGAAAGTGCCGCTGCTGCCAAGCAGTGGCGCAGCCGGCGGCCGTTTCCACGCAGCGCCCACGTCAACCGCCGCCTGAACCGCCGCGACGCTCGCGTCGATGCCGGCGAGCGGGGCGATGCCCTCGGGGATCAACCGCGATGCCACCGTTTCTGAGATCGTGTCGGAGAAAGTCGACAGGACCGCGCCCTTGGTGCCGGTTTCCCTGATGGCACGCACAAAACCCCGCTCCGCGCCGAGCCATGTCGACTGATCGCACTTGTCCTCGCGCGGGTAGTCGAGCGCGCAGAGGGACAGATCGAAACCCTCGGCGACAAAGGGGGCAAAGGTCGCGGCCAGTCCGTCGGCGTCATTCCAGTCGAACATCTGAAAGTCGAGCGGGTTGGTGGCCACCATTCGCTCGTGCACTGCCGCTCTGACGTTTCGCGTCGACTCATCGGATAGCGGCGGCAAGCTCAGCCCAGTGCCGATCATGGCGTCGGCGAGCAGCGTGAGATCGCCCCCCGAAGTGCTCATTGCCCCGATTCGGCCACCCTCGAGCGGCCCTAGCACATGCAACATCTTGAGTGCCTCGATCAGCGCCTCGAGAGATTTGACCCGGGGGACGCCGAGTCGCTTGAAGAGGGCGCTGACGAGATCATCGGAGCCGGCCAGCGAGGCCGTATGCGACAGCACCACCTCCTGGGCGGTCTCGGAGCGGCCGGTCTTGATGGCGACGACGGGCTTGCCCAGCTCCCGGGCCAGGTCCACCGCTTCGGCGAAGGCCCGGGGGTCGGTCATTGCTTCTACATAGAGGCCCAGGGCCGTGACCCTTTCTTCCTGTGCAAAGACACGAATGGCGTCGTGCAGATCGAACTTGAGCTTGTTTCCCAGCGACATCAGGTAGGCGATAGGCAGCCCCCGCCGCTGCATGCTGAGATTGAACGCCACGTTCGACGACATGCTGATGAGGGCGATACCCTCGTCGACCCGTCGCCCGCCCTGCTGGTCCGGCCAAAGGATGGCGCCGTCGAGGTAGTTGATGAGGCCATAGCAGTTGGGACCAACCAGTGGCATCTCACCCGAGGCCTCGAGAAGCTGCTTCTCGAGCTCAGAGCCTTCCTCGCCCGCTTCGGTGAACCCGGTTGCGTAGCAGATCGCACCGCCCGCCCCGCGCGCCGCGAGATCTCGGACGATATCGATGGTGAGGTTGCGGTTGACCCCCACGTAGGCAGCATCAGGGCTTCCAGGAAGTTCCGCCACCGATCGGTAAACTGGACGACCCCGCAGCTCCTCTTTCTTCGGGTGGACCGGCCAGATCTCGCCGTCGTATTCCAGGAGATCACACTGCCGTACCAGCTCCGCGGCGACGCCACCGCCAAAAACAGCGATAGAACGCGGCTTCAGCAGCCGCGCGAATGATGCCGGGGGTGCAGAATCAGTGGATTTCACGACGTCAGCCCTCCTAGCCGAGTGGTAATGATCCGCTCCGCGTCCGCGACGATGCGCTCGATGAGCTCGGCCACGGTGGGGATGTCGTGGACCAGCCCAGCAGACACGCCCGCCCACCAGATTCCGTGCTCCAGATCACCGGTTTCAAGAACCACCGCGCCGCGGGCGCCGCTCACCAATGGAGCAATGTCGGCAAATTCGCTCTCCGGGAGCTTCTCGATCTGCGCGACCTGCTCAGACACCGAGTTCTTGAAGACCCTTGCCGTGTTTCGGAACTTGCGGAGGATGAGCTGCGTGTCGAGCTCGCTGGCCTCCACCAAGCGTTGTTTGACCTGGTCGTGAACCGGTGCCTCCCGGGTGCACAAGAAACGCGTTCCCATGCTCACGGCCTCCGCTCCCAAGGCCAGCGCCGCGACCAGCCCACGTCCGTCGCTGAATCCGCCGCAGGCCACCACGGGCACCTCGAGCTCGTCCACGGCCCGGGGCAACAGCACCAGCGATCCGATATCGTCCTCGCCGGGGTGCCCGGCTGCTTCGAAGCCATCCACGATGACGGCGGCGCAGCCGACCTTCTCCGCCTTCTTCGCGTGCCTGACCGAGGTGCACTTGTGCACGACCTTGACGCCCGCGGCCTCAAACGCAGGCATGAACGGCTCTGGGCTGCGGCCGGCAGTCTCCACGACCTTGATCCCCGACTCGACGATGACCTCGGCGTATTCCTCGTATGGCGGCGGTTCGAGGGCCGGCAGAATCGTCAAGTTGACGCCGAAAATCTGGTCGGTCAGTGATTGCGTCCGCTCGATCTCTTTTCTCAGATCCTCCGGCGTCGGCTGGGTCAGAGCCGTGAGGAAGCCCAAGGCGCCGGCATTCGCGACCGCCGACACCAACTCTGCGGTCGACACCCGGTGCATTCCTCCCTGCATGATGGGGTATTTCAGTCCGAAGAGGTCGGTAACACGGGTTTTGATCATTCAGAGACCCTCTAGCTGCAGACAACCCGCCAGCTACGTTTCCAGAAGCTACCGCAACAGGGCCGAGGCCGCGATCACCCGCTGGATCTCGTTGACACCCTCGTAGATCTCGGCGAGCTTCATGTCCCTGAAGATCCGCTCGACGTTGTACTCGGTCGTGTAGCCAAAGGCGCCATGAATCTGCATGGCCGAGCTTGCCGCGCGGTGGGCGGCTTGCGAGACAAAAAGCCGAGTTCGTGCCGAGTCGAACATGATGTTCTTGCCTGCCGATCGCGCAAAGGCAGTTGCGTAGGTCAGGTATCGCGCCGCATCCACCTCCGCCGACATCTCGCCAATCATCCACTGGATGGTCTGAAACTTCGCGATCGGCTTGCCTTGTTGCTCGCGTTCCTTCGCATATTTGATCGACTCATCCAGCGCTGCCTGCGCCATCCCCACACACTGCGCAGAGATCCCGAGCTTGCCGACCGAGATCTCCGTCGTGAGAATCTTGAATCCGTTTCCTCGTCCGGATTCCCCCCCCACGGTGTTCTCATAGGGAACACGGAGATCGTCCAGGACGACATCTGCAACCTCCAAACCATGCATTCCCATCTTCGATATGTGCTTCTGCGGCACGAATCCGGGCGTGTCCTTGGGCACGATGATGCAGGTGACCTTCTCCTCCATCTCCAGGTCTTTGCAGAAGATCACGGCAGTGCCTGGTAGAGGTGAATTGGTGATGAAGATCTTCTCCCCGTTGATGACCCATTCGTCGCCTTCGCGAACTGCAGTTGTGCGAATGGCACGAGGATCGGAGCCTGTGCTCGGTTCCGTGAAGGCAAAGCTGCCGATGGCGTCGCCGGTCAGCAGGTCGGGTAGGTAGAGCTTCTTCTGCTCCTCGGTCCCAAAGTCGTTGATGGTTCCGGCGCACAAGCTGTTGACGGAGATGTGGGCGCCAATCGAGCAGTACTCTCTCGAAAGCTCTTCGAGCACCATGACGTATTCGAGATACGTGGCGCCGATACCTCCGTACTCCTCCGGGTACTGAGTGCCGTAGAACCCGAGCTTCTTCATCTTCGGAATGAGCTCGGTTGCAGTCCTCTTTTCCGCCTCCATCTGCTCAATGAATGGAGCGATCTCGTTTTTCGCAAAATCGCGCGCGGTGTTTCTGACCATCTCCTGCTGTTCAGAGTAGCTGAAGTCCATTCAGTCTCTCTCCGTGTTCTTGCAAGCTCTCTTCAGGTCCATTCAGTCTCTGTTGATGTTCGTTCAATCGTTCCGGAGGTCTTCTTTCAACGCCTGCTGTTCGTCTTCGGCGATCCACCGCAGGAAGGACCAAACCGAGAGGGCGATCACGAAGATCAGGGGCAGTGCCACGATCAACGAGGCGGTTTGCAGCGGCTCGAGGCCGCCGAGGTACATGAGCGCCACCGCCATCCCTCCCAGAGCAAGGGCCCAGAACAAGCGGTTCCAGCGCTTGGGCTCCGATTCTCCGGCCACCATGTCTCGTGAGGCGACCGAGGCAATGGTGTAGGCCGACGCCTGCAGAGTGGTCGCCGAGTAGATGAAGCACATGGCAACGAATAGCACCAGAATCACGGTCCCCATGGGCAGGGCCTGCACCACCGCGACGATCGCGGCCTGAGGGGAGACCTCATTCATGATCTCGATCACCGGCACCTTGCCGTGAAGCTGGTCGTGAAGTGCCGTATTGCCAAAGGTGGCGAAGAACAGCCAGCACCCGAGGCTGCCACAAATCAGGTTGGCGCCCACGACTTCACGAATCGTTCGGCCACGTGAAATGCGCGCAATGAACAGTCCCATGAACGGCGCGTAGGCAATCCACCAGGCCCAGTAGAAGACCGTCCAAGTCTGGGGAAAGCCCGATCTTCCGACCGGGTCGGTGTACAGACTCATGCGGACGAAGTTGGTCACCAGAAGGCCGATGCTGTTGGTGAACGTGTCGAGGATAAAGACCGTTGGCCCAAACAGAAGTACGAAAGCCAGGAGAAAGAACCCGAGATAGACGTTGGCGTCAGCCAGCCGCTTGATGCCCTTCTCCATTCCTAGGTAGACCGTGGTGCCGAAGATCGCGGTCCACACAGCGATGACAAACGCGTCGAGAGCGAAGGTGCGCTCGATGCCGGTCAGGGCGCTGATCGACTCCGACAGGATGGGTGTCCCGAGCCCGAGCGAGGTCCCGGTTCCGCCGATGAGCCCGAAGATGAAGAGCACGTCGATGAGCTTGCCCAGGGCACCGTCCGCGAGGTCGCCAATCACCCCTCGACACGCCTGCGAGATGCGTAGGAATGGGATCTTGCGATTATGGAACGCGTAGCCGATGGGCAGGGCGGGAAGGCAGTAGAGCGCCCATGCCGACGGTCCCCAGTGGAAGAGGCCGTACATGGCCCCCCAGTGTGCTGCCTCGGGGGACTCTGCCTCCATCCCGAAGGGTGGTCCCTGATAGTAGTAGACCCACTCGATGGTTGCCCAATACAGCAGCGAGGTGCCTATACCGGCGCAAAACAGCATCCCGATCCAGCTGAGAGCCCTGAACTCCGGTTCGGCATCTGGCCCGCCAAACCTGATCGCACCATGGCGGCCGAGGGCAAACCAGAGCAAGGCACATAGAACGCCGAATGTGAACCAGAGAAACAGGAACCCGAGCTGGTGGGTGATCACGTCCAGCACACCCTCCAGAAACTCGGCGCTCCTTTCCGGCATGATGGCGAGCGGCACGATGGCTGCCACGACCACTATGAGGGCCGGCCAGAAGACCGCCTTATCGATGGGCGCCGCTTTCTCCGGTTTCATCTAATGCCCGCTAGTAGTTCCTGTTACCGACCCGCCTCTGATCCCGGTCGGCTCGTTGCCTTTGGTCTCGGCTACCGTCGCGTCAGGGGTTGTCAGGCGGCGTCGTCCTCACCAAACACGCCATTCAATACCTGCCGTAGGCGCGGTAGCACCGATAGCTCGCTTTGGTCTTCGTTGAAGTAGCCCACATACACGGCCACCAGGTCCCGGTCGGGATTGACCAGGAGACCCTGCCCGGCCCAGCCTCCCTTGTAGATGTCGTTGTTGGTGAAGACCAGATCCCACTGGTAGACATTGTGCTTCAAGGTTCCCTGGGCGAGTCCCGGCGGTGCGCCCCAGCGAGCGTTGGCCAAGAGCTTCGGTCGGCCACCGTTCCTCAGCACCTCGATGTGCCGGTCGGAGATGATCTTACGATCGCTCACGACGCCGTAGCTCGGCGTGAACAAGAGCCCGAACCGGGCGAGATCGCGCGGTCGGGCCAAGAAGCCACCCGCGAACAGGGGCACGCCGAAGCGCGGCGCCAGCATGGCCGCATCGCCCTCGGCCCCGATCTGGGTCCAGATTTCGCGTGAGAGCGCATCCTGAAACGGCATCCCGGTCAGCTTCTCGACCAGCCATCCCAAGATGTACGTGTTGATCGAGCCGTACTCGAACGAGGTTCCCTGCTCGGCGAACTTCTCTACGTCGAGACCGGCGATGTAGGTGTAGGGGTTGTCGGCTGAGGTCTCGTCCCAAAAAGATTCACCGGTCGTTTCCATCAGGCCGTAGTAGCAGGCTGACTTGTCGTAATACTCCTCCGAGCAATCCACCCCCGAGGCCATGTCGAGGATGTTTCTGACGGTAATTCCCGCATATGCCGAACCGGACAGCTCGGGGATATAGGTGTCGATGGGCTTGTCGATTTCGACTCGGCCACGATCCTCGAGAATGCTCACCACTGCCGAGACCAGAACCTTGGTCACCGACCAGTAGATCGGCCGCTCATAGGGCTGCATGCGGGGGTAGTCCTCGAACACGATCTTGCCTTCATGGAGGATGACCAGCCCCATGCTGGTGGAGAGATCGCTCCTCAGGAAATCGGCGAAACGTTTAGGCCCCGTCGGGGTGTCGACCTCGTAATCGGCGATCTCGGCCATGGGTCGGTGCTCGAGCTCACGGACGGGCCCCGACCGGTAGACGTTGACCGACGGGAACAGGCGGTTGAGGTTTCTGTTGTTCCACCCCATGGCCTCGCCGTTGACGTTCCACCAGGAGGTGTCCTTAGGCTGTTCGGCGATGCGCCGACGAACCTCCTCGACGGTCGAGGCGGACTCGAAGGTCTGGGCATCCGCCGCCTGGCTGCACTCGGGAGGTGTCGTGTGCCCCAAGGCCTCATCAGTACAGGTCGGCCCGGTGTTTCCCAGCGACGTGGCAAAGCAGAAGCAAACAACGACCAACGCAGAGATCTTCATCGTATCGCCCTCGCCAACTCTCCTGATTCGAGACCGAGATGGGTGAGAAATTCTCTCAGCGAACTTGACGGTGCGGCCAAGATCCGGCCCGACGATCTTATACGCGAAAACGATGCCTTTCACACCTGCGTCGGCCAGGAGCATCTCGCGGGAGGATCTCTTCCTGCGTAGCTCGACCTGCTGACTGCGGTCTCTTACACTGGCCACCAACTGGTCCCGACCGTGCTGCCAGTCCTGTCACCGTTGTTGCGCGGAGTCACCATCTCGATCGTGTGCCTGGGTTGCTACCTCGGGCTCGACCCGCGAGGCGCGAGGCGCCTGCAGTCAGGAGATGTCCCATGAGAGGCAAGGCAATGTTCAAGTGGCTGGTGGGTGCGACGTTGATCCTGGCGACGACCATCTACTGCGCGCCGGCCGATCCTGGTGAACCGCGAACGTTCATTGTCAATGCGCGGGTGATCGATGGTACCGGCGGCCCGTCACGCGAGGTCGATGTGCGGATCGATGGCGACCGCGTCGGGGCGGTCGGCGATCTGCAGCCGGAAGGCCACGACATCGTTGTCGCTGGTGACGGCCTCGTGCTGGCCCCTGGCTTCATCGATATCCACAGCCATCACGAAATAGGCCTGCTCGACGAGATGCCCGACGCGCTCGGCGCGGTCAGCCAAGGGGTGACGACGATAATCGCCGGCCAGGATGGCGGCCACGAGCACCCACTGGCGGAATTTTTCGCACGGCTCGAGGAAGCGCCGGTGGCGATCAACGTCGCGTCGTACGCGGGGCACGGGACGATCCGCGGCATGGTCTTGGGTGACGACTACATGCGACCGTCCACGGACACCGAGCTGGCGGAAATGGAGGCGCTGCTGCGGACCGAGATGGATGCCGGAGCCCTCGGGCTGAGTACCGGGCTCGAGTACGACCCGGGTAGCTTCTCAACGCCCGGAGAGGTGGTGGCGCTCGCCAAGGTCGCCGCGGAGTACGGTGGACGCTACATGAGCCACTTCCGCAGCGAGGACCAGTACTTCTGGGAAGCCCTCGACGAGATTATCGATATTGGGCGCGAGACCGGCATGCCGGTGCAGGTCTCGCACATCAAGCTGGCGATGCCGCGCTGGTGGGGCCAGGCCGACCGACTGATTGCCACGCTCGACGAGGCTCGTGCCTCGGGCGTGGAGATCACCGCCGACATCTATCCGTACGCGGCCTGGCAAACCGGCTTTCGTTGGCTGCTCACGGTGTTTCCGGAACGCGACCCGAATCGTCGCGAGGGAGCGGAGTACGTCCTTCAGGAGATGCTACGACCCGATGGGGTGCTATTAGCCAACTACCCCGCGCGGCCCGAGTACAACGGCATGACTGTCGCACAGATCGCCGAGGAGCGCGGTGACGATCCGGTCACGACGCTCATGAGCTTGCTCGCGGAGGATGTGGAGTTCGCCAAGCAGGGGGGCGAGGCGGCGGCTTCGTCGATGCTAGGGTTTGCCATGGAGGAGCCCGACATCGAGGCGATCATGGCCTGGCCGCAGGCCGTCATCGGGAGCGACGGCGAGCTGGCCGGTGCCCACCCGCGGGGCTTCGGAACATTCAGCCGCTTCCTCGGCCACTACGTGCGGGAGCGCGGGGTGATGAGCCTCGAGGAGGGCGTGCGCCGGATCACGGCGTTGTCGGCGGCACACCTGGGGATTGCCGAGCGAGGCACCATCGAGGTTGGAGCCTACGCCGACCTGGTTCTATTCGATCCGGCCACCGTCATCGATCGTTCGACGGTGCTGGAGCCACACCTTGTTTCGTCGGGGATCGACACCGTATGGGTCAACGGCGAGGTCGTCTACGAAGAGGGGCAGACCACCGGCGCGCGGCCGGGAAGTCCGATTCGTAGGGCAACGGCCGAGGGAGAATGATGACGTCAAACACGACAGTGGCACGGGTTGTCAAAGAGACCGAAAGGAATCGTCAATGAACAAGTACACCTTCGCTGTGGTCGGTGCTCTCGGCAACGTGGGCACCGAGATGCTCAATATTCTGGAAACGTCCGACCTGCCGATCGGTCGCCTGGTGGCGATGGACATACCTGAGAATGCCGGAACCAAGATCAACTGGCGGGACGAGGAGTTGGTAGTCGTCGAGTCCACGCCGGAAGCCTTCGATGGGATCGACATCGCCATCTTCAGCGCCGGTGCTGGGGCGGCGCTCGAGCTCGCACCGGAGGCGGTGAAGCGCGGCTGCGTTTGCGTCGACAACAGCACCGCATACCGGATGGATCCAGAGCACCCGCTGGTGATCCCCGAGGTGAATCCGGATGCTCTCGACGGCCACAAGGGTATCATCGCCAACCCGAACTGCTCGACGATTCAAATGCTGGTGGCACTGAAGCCATTGCACGACAAGTACGGGATCGACCGGGTGGTGGTGAGCACCTATCAGGCAGTCAGCGGTACCGGCGCGGCGGCGGTGAAAGAGCTCGAGGACCAGGTGCGTGCCTTTGCCACCGGCGAGGAGCCGCCGGTCTCGGTCTACCCACATCAGATTGCCTTCAACGCGTTGCCCCACATCGACGTCTTCCTGGAGAACGGCTATACCAAGGAAGAGATGAAGATGGTCAAGGAGACTGCCAAGATCCTCGACCCGGCGATCAGGATGACCGCCACGACGGTCAGGATGCCGGTGGTCAACGGTCACAGTGAGAGCATCAACGTCGAGCTCAAGAATCCCTACGAGCTCGACGATGTGCGGCAGCTCTTCGAGGAGGCGCCCGGGGTAGTAGTGCAGGATGACCCGGAGAACAACGTTTACCCGCTGGCGCTCGCCGCGAGCGGCACCGACCCGGTCTTCGTCGGCCGGTTGCGACGCGACTTCTCCGCCGAGAACGCACTCAACTTCTGGTGCGTATCGGACAATCTGCGCAAGGGAGCGGCGCTGAACACGGTGCAGATCACCGAAGAGCTGGTCAAACGAGACCTGGTTCGGGTGCCATAGCGGTACTGGAGTGTTTCCCACGTCTTGGGAGGTTCTTGTCGGATTCTCCTGCAGAATCTGAGAGGAGAGGAATCGACTCATGCCTGAGACCATCGTCCTGAAGTTCGGTGGCACCAGCCTGCGCGACGAAGAGGCGCGGAAGGCCGCGGTCGCCCATGTGCAGCGTCACGCCCGTGCCGGGCGATCCTTGGCAGTGGTGGTGAGCGCCATGGGCCGGAAAGGCGAGCCTTACGCTACCGACACCCTGATCGGCCTGCTGCGTGCCGCCGGCGAGCCGGTACCGGCGCGCGAGCTCGACATGGCGATGAGCGTCGGTGAGATCCTCTCGGCGGCGTACTTCAGCCACCTTCTCACAACTAATGGAATCCCGGCGGAGGCTTTCACCGGCCCCCAGGC
>CALAKE010000603.1 GCA_937922775.1 uncultured bacterium
CCCACGAGTTGCTCCGGCTCGTATACCGCCGCGATACCGGCGATCATGCTGCGCTCCTCGTCGCCCACGTCGACCTGCATCTGCATGAGCTTATCGGTGTCGGGAACGCGCTCGGCGCTCAGGACTCTCGCGGTCTTCAACTCGATCTCGGCGAACTGCTTGATGTTGATCATTCTCGGTCCTCGCTTCAGCTCTCTGTTCTAGTCCTCTGCTCAGTCTTCCGGCACAGCTCTCTGGCTGAGGTCTTCAGCTCAATCGTCCGTGTCCGCGGATGTTTCCTCTCGGGCCAGAAAGGCAGTGGCCGCCGCCAGGATCACCTGCTTGAGCGGCACACCGTGAGTCCGCGAAATGGCCTCGCAATCCTCATACTCGGGCGTACTACTGACCACGGATTCGCCCAACTTTGCCACCTTCACCCGCACGCGACCCCACGGAGTATCTACGTCTTCGTGCCGGCGGCGGAGCTCATGTCGCTTCACTGGGAAGGTGCGCAGACCCAGAGTGGTTGTTTCGCGGAAGATCAGATCGGCCAGGAGCTCGACGTGCTCGGTTGGCGACAACACCGTGAGCTGAACGCCCGGACGGTTCTTCTTCATGAAGATCGGTACGGTGTACGCATCGAGCGCGCCGGCATCTAGTAGTCTCGGGATAACCGACCCCAGAATTTGGGGCGTGATGTCATCGAGGTTCGTCTCGATCACGCTGACCGGTCCCCCGTGTCCTGCTCCCTCGGAACCCGAGCCCGAGTGCGGGCCCGAGTGGTCGCCGATCGCCAGGCGCAGAATGTTCGCCATCCCGTCGAGCTCGTGATCGCCGGCGCCGTAGCCGACGGCATCGAGAACCATCTCCGGCCAAGGGCCGTAGCTCTCGGCCAGGGTCGCCATCAACGCGGCCCCGGTTGGCGTGACCAGCTCGATCTGGGGACCGCGCGAATAGACCGGAGCGCCGCGCAGCAGGTACGCGGTGGCCGGGGCAGGCACGGGCAGCTCGCCGTGGGCCGACTGGACGGTTCCGCCGCCCACGTTGAGCGACGAACAGAGGACCTTATCGATGCCCAGCCGCTGCAGGCCGGCACAGGCTCCCACGACGTCCACGATGGCGTCCACAGCGCCGACATCGTGCAGGTGGACCTCGTCGGCCGGCACACCATGCACACTACCCTCAGCCTCCACCAAGCGCTTGAATACTTGGCCTGCCTGCTCAGCGACACCGTCAGGAAGGTGGCTCTCCTCCAGCACCTTACGGATATCTTCGAGGCCGCGGTGAGGGTGGCCGATCTCGTCGACCACGACATCCACCTTCACGGCCCCCAGGGCACCACGCCGCACCTGGCGATGCTCGAGACGAAAGCCATCGAGGGCCAGGCCCGCGAGGTCACTGCGCAGGTCCTCGATATCGAGCCCGCAGCCCACGAGGGCACCGAGAATCATGTCGCCGGCAATACCGGAGAAGCAGTCGAAGTAGGCGATACGCATGGCGCCCATTATGCACGAACAACCACATTCGCCCTACCTTGAGCCTGGTCGGTGCGGTGATATGCTGCCCAATAGCCGGCCAGGATGGATGGCGTATCGGCTACCTCTCAGCTTAGCGCCGATCTGGTTCGCGCCGCCGAAAGAGCACAAGAGGCCTCTGAAGCAGGACACTGGCAATCGATTCAAGAAGGCAGGTGATCCATGAAATACCGACTGGCGCTCATAGGATTAGGCAACGTCGGCCTCGGCTTTGCGCAAACTCTCTCAGAACGTGGGGCGGAGCTCGCCGAGCAGTTTGGCCTGGAGCTCGAGATCGTAGCCGTCTCCGATCTCATTCGCGGAAGCGTCTACAACCCCGACGGTATCGAACCGCAGGCCTTGATCGATGCGGTCGCGCAGACGGGGAACCTCGACAGCGTGCCCGCGGCGGAACGCGGATGGGATGCGCTCGAGACCATCGCTTCCTCCAACGCCGACGTCGTGATGGAGCTCACCTACACCGACTTGAAAACCGGAGAGCCCGCCTTCTCGCACATACACGCGGCCCTCGAAAGCGGTAAGCATGTCGTTACCACGAACAAAGGTCCCGTGGCCCTGCGCTTCCCCGACCTCACAGCGATCGCACGAGAGAAGAACGTCGAAATCGGCGTAGAGGGCACGGTGATGAGCGGCACGCCGACCCTACGCCTCGGCATGGAATACGTTGCGGCGGCCGGCGTACAACGGATCGAGGGCATTCTCAATGGCACCACGAACTACATCCTCACGCAGATGGAGGCAGGTGCCGATTACGAGACCGCGCTGGCGGATGCTCAGGAGAAGGGGTATGCCGAGGCCGACCCGACAGGCGATGTCGAGGGCCACGACCCCGCCGGTAAGGTGGTCATTCTCGGCAATCTGATGATGGGGCTGCCGCTGACGATGGCCGATGTCGATTGCACCGGCATCACCGGTCTCAGCGCGGACGACATCGTTGCGGCGAAGGCAGCGGGCGAACGATGGAAGCTGATCGGCAAGCTGGAGGTCGTCGATGGGGTGCCCCACGCCAGTGTCAAGCCCGAGCGTATCCCGCTGACTCACCCGCTTGCCGCGATCGGCGGCGCTACCAATGCCATCACCTACAGCACGGATCTGTTGGGCCAGGTCACGCTGGTAGGACCCGGCGCCGGCAGAATGGAAACCGGGTTCGCGCTCATCGTCGATTTGCTGGCGATCCACCGCAAGCATGGAAGCTGAGCAACTCGCGGTGGTCGGCTCAGCCCGACCCGGCTAGCCGCCGATACCGAGCATCTGGTGGCATTCGGCGCAGGTCGCGATGAACTCGCCGTAGATCGCGGCGCGAGCTTCTTGGCCCTCGGCATCGCGGCCCGCCGCCGCCAGCTCGTGGACGCGGATGGCCAGCGCCTGCAGGTCGTCCGCGTATTCGGTGTGATCCGAGAGACTCTCCGGCTGCAGCGGATCTCCTGCTAGCGGCGCCACACCGTTGGCCCACGCCACATCTGACGGCACGATCAAGCCTTCCCACATGCGGTCGGCGCCCCAAAGATGTCCAAGCATATGGGGAACCGTGGCGGGATCTTGCGGAGGCTCGTCACCGAGCACCAGCAAAGGCCGGGCACCCACTGCCAGGTGGCAGGAGCCGCAGTTCTCGGCAATCGTCGCAGCGGCTGTGGCCGCCGCAGCCACCTCGGTTGCCGCGAGAGCCTGCCGGGCAGCGTCTTGCATCTTCGTGACGTATGGTTCCCAACCTTCCGGCAGATTCTCAGCGGCCTGATGATTCGCCACCCACTGCGCCGCGGATTGCAGTCCTTCGAGGTCGCCATTGATGACCGCCTCCTGGATCGCCTTCGCCTGGGCGAAATGCTCCTGCATGTGCGCGGCGAGGCCCTCGGATCGAATCCCGCCTTCGGTCTCGAGCTCGGAGCCGGAACCTCCGCAGGCGAGGAGGGCGGTCAGCAGTGAGCAGATGGCGATGAGAGTGAGGCGACGCATGAGGGAATGCATGACTACCTCCGGTTCTTCACGAGCGCTGGACAATGCCACTCGGTGTGGGAACGGCCCGATTCCTCTGTTCTGACTATCGGCTGAACAACTGGCTTGGGAAGAGTCTCTGGCGGCTAGCCAGACACTGCAATCCGCTGATCAGGTTATGTCACAGAATGGCGCGATTTCCAAGCGCGCCGGTCTCTACCGCAGCAAGACCCATGTCCGCATGAGTCCGGACTACTACTACTCGGCGGAGATACCGAGTAGCTGGTGGCATTCGGCGCACGTGGCGAGGAACCGGCCGTAGATCTCCTCCCTTGCCTCCATTTCAGCGACGCCTCCACCCTGGGCAGCGAGGTCGTGCACCCTTGCAGCGAGGGCCGCCAGCCTAGCTGGATCATCGGCCTTGGGTTCGATGCGCTCCCCTTCGAGAGGGTCTCCTGCTAGCGCCGCCACACCATCTTCCCAGGACGCGGCCGATGGCGTGACCAAGCCTCTCCACATGCGGTCGGCAGCCCACATGTGGCCAGTCATGTGAGGCAGCGTCTCATCGGCTTCAGGAGGCTGAACGGTGGCGAGGAACTGCGGGTAGTGCTGCATGGCCTCGTGGCAGGTGGCGCAAGCTGATCCCATGGCGGCCGTGGCGACCGCGGCAGTCGCGATGTCAGGAGCCGCAGCCGCTTCCCCGGCAGCGGTGCGCATCTGGGCCACATAAGGCTCCCAGTCCTTTGGCGCCCCCTCTAATGCCTCGCGTCTTGCCACCCACTTGGCCGCCGCCTTGGCGGCTGCCAAGTCGCCGCGAATCACCCCCACCTGAACGCCCCTCACCTGTTCGAAGTGGTCGCGCATGTACTCACCCGCGGGCTCGAGCCTGACTTCCTCCTGCGCGTCATCGGAAATGGGCGCCCCACCACATCCGAGCCCAACCGCGGGGGCCAGACAAAATACAAGGAGCAGAATGCGACTCACGGCTGATTGCACGACCACCTCCCGCGGGCTCGAAAACAACGGGACAGATTTCGCCGTCAGGATAAGTCGACTCGGCCATCGTCTTCAACGGTGGCCACCGGCCGGCAGGCCCGCACCTCCCATCGCGTACCAATGGTGGGCGGGGAGATGCAGACTAGATCACTCCACGTTCCTTGAGGCTAGCGTAGCCCTCGGCCGCGACAATCAGATGATCGAGCACCCTCACCCCCAGTAGCTGACCGGCCTCGACGAGCTGCCGGGTGATCTGGATGTCCTCTCGACTTGGGGCCGGGTCTCCGGATGGATGATTGTGGTAGAGGATCAACGCTGGTGCGCCAGCCAGCAGAGCGAAACGAAACACCTCGCGTGGGCGCACTACGCTCGCGCTCCACCCCC
>CALAKE010000604.1 GCA_937922775.1 uncultured bacterium
ACGCAGGTGACGAGTGTCTGAACGGAAGAGAGCGCGCCGACGATGAGGTGAACATGGACCTCCAGACGACTGCCTGACATTCCCAGCGGGTCGACGATCGACCCCTGGTCGTCAACGACGAAGTCTTGCGGCAGCAGGTGCAGGAGCTCGCGATCAGCCGGCAGCTCCAGAGCGCGGGCAGCGTTGATGGCGTGGCGAATGTCCTCCTCGGTGATCTCACGGGCACGGCCATTGACCGTGACCGCACCACGGCTGTTGAAACCACGGATATGCCCCCCAGCGACACCGACGTAGGCTCGGTCGACGCTGGTGCCCGCCATCAGCTCGGCCTCCTCGACCGCGTTCTTGATGCTCTGCACGGTGGCCTCGACGTCGACAACCACGCCCTTGCGCTGACCCTCCGAGTCCGCCAAGCCAACCCCGATGATTTCCAGGGCACCGTTGTCGGCTGGCTCACCGATGACGGCACAGACCTTGGTCGTGCCGACATCCAACCCGACAATATGCTTATCCCGACGTGGCACGACTACTCCCTCTCCTCGTTCGACTCGCTCTTAGCCGGCAAATCACGAACCAGCAGCATGTCACGGTAACGGGCATCCACGACCACGGGCCCGGCAGGGCGATCCGACACCAGAAGGGCTTCCACTCCCTCGATCTTCTCCGCCAGTGACTGCGCGTCGCCGAGGAGGATTTCCAGCTCTGGCTGGGTCAGGATCACGACAACTCCCTCTGTGTCGATCCGTAGGTGATTGACCCTGGGTGCCAACCCCGACGGTGATTGTTCAAACCACTCGAGAACGGTGATGGCATCGGCAATCTTCGGACCGATTTCGATCGTTTGCACTACCGTCTGACCAGGGCGCGCGTACAATCCGAGATCTTCCATTCGCACGATCGTGAGCTGCCGCATGTCCGCCTCTGATGCCGAGATTACCACCCCGTCGCGATCGATGACGTAGGGGCCGTCGGCGGTCTGCAGCAACGCCTTCGGCTGGCGCGACTCGACCCTCACCACGAGCCCATCGGGTAAGGTCCGACGAATGCTTGCACTGCGAACCTCGGGAATGTCCTCGACCGCTGTCTGCAGCTCCTCGAGGTCGAGCGCCAACAGATTCTGCCCGTAGTGGGGCGTGACTTTCTCGCGCACCTGCTCGATCAACGGAGTCGGTACCTGGTGCAGCACCACGCGCTGCAGGGCCAAACGGGGCGTCGCCAGTGCTTGCTGGTAGGCGAAGTAGCCGCCATATGCCAGCGCTGCGATGATCCCCACGACCACGACGGCGCGGATCATAGCATGGAGACGGTTGCGTCGACGCAGGGCGGGGCGGTTTTTGACTCGCCGGAGGAACTGCGGTGATTTGCCGCGCGCCGGACTCACCATCGGCGGATCTCTTCCTCGAGGAGCACTCCGAATCGCGCTTTTACCTCTCCCTTGACGCGCTCGATGAGATCCTCGATGTCGGCTCCGCTGGCGTCGCCTCGGTTGATGATGAAGTTGGCGTGCACACTCGAGATCTCCGCGTTGCCGACGCGCATTCCCTTGCAGCCGGCTTGGTCGATCAGCAGGCCGGCGGACCTGTCTCCTTCTGGATTCCTGAACACGCAGCCCGCGTTACGCGCCCCCACAGGCTGCGACGACCTCTTGCGTGCGTGCAGCTCCTCCACGCGCTTTGACAGGGCCTTTGGGTCGCCGGGCTCGAGGGTCATGTTTGCCGACACGACGATGCTCCCGGCCCCCGCCTTCTGCTCGAGGTCGAGCCGCCGGTATGACCAGTCGAGATCCGCCGCCGCGAGCCTCAGGCAGCGACCCTGCGCGGTGACTACGTCGAGGGTTTCTACTGTAGTGGCCATCTCCCCGCCCCAGCAACCGGCGTTGCCCGCCACCGCGCCACCGACGGTTCCGGGTAGGCCGGTCGCCCACACCAGACCATCCAGGCCGTCACGCACGGTCATGTTCAGAGCCTGTGCCGTGGGCAGGCCGGCAGGGAAGCTGGCGAGAGTCTCTGAGATGTGAGTGCCCTCGATCAGACGCGTGAGGTTGATCACTACATTCTCCACACCTTGGTCGCCTGCCATGACGTTCGTGCCGCCGCCGAGTACGCGCCAGTCCAACCCGCGGTCGGAAATCCAGGCGACGACAGTCGCCACGGCCTCCGGGTGGGGTGGCCATATCATCGCGGCTGCCGGGCCTCCGATGCCCATGGAAATGTGCTTGGAAAGAGGCTCGTCGAGTGCGCAGGCAACACCCTCGTTGCTACAGAAAGAGGTCAGATCCCTGAGATCCGCGCGGCTCCACTCCCTGCCAGCCACGGTTCTGGGGATCGCTCTTGTGGTCATGGAGAGTCGTCGTCGGCGTCGGCACTCAGGCGGCCCGCCAGAGCGGGCCCCACCTTCCACACATCACCGGCCCCCAAGGTGAGAACGAGGTCGCCGCTCTCGACCACTCCCGCGAGGATCTCAATGGCTTCCTCGAGCGACTCCGGGGTACGGACGTCCTTATGCCCGCCCTCTCTGATTGCCGCGGCCATGGCGCTCGCCGTCACGCCGAGGATCGGTCTCTCGCTGGCCGCATAAATGGGCAGCACGAGAAGAGTGTCGGCTTGGTCGAACGAGCGAGAAAATTCCTCGTGCAGGAGCTGCGAGCGTGAATACCGATGTGGTTGAAAGCAGACGATCGTGCGCCGATCGAAGGCCTCTTTGGCAGTTTCCAGTACTGCGCGGATCTCGGTTGGATGGTGGCCATAGTCATCAATGATGAGAACGTCACTGATCGAGGCGATATGCTGAAACCGACGGTCCGTTCCGGAGAACTCGGCCAGAGCGTCAGCGATCACACGGAAGTCGATCTCGACCGCGAGTGCCACGGCGATTGACGCGAGTGCGTTCAAGGCGTTGTGCCGTCCGGCGATTCGCAAGCGCACCTCACCGAGCGGCTTTCCTCCAGCGTGGCACGTAAACGACGTGCCCTCGGGATCGACCGAGATATCGCTGGCGCGTACGTCCGCCCCTGACGAGAAGCCGTAGGTGGTGAGATTGCGTGTGACGCTGGGAACGATCTCCTGAATGACCGGATCATCGATACAGACAACGCTCGTGCCGTAGAACGGAATGCTGTTGAGGAATTCGAGAAACGATGTCCGCAGCGCTTCGAAGCTCTCGTAGTAGTCGAGATGCTCGGCATCGATGTTGGTGACCACCGCGAGGGTGGGCGAGAGCTTGAGGAACGAGCCGTCGCTCTCATCGGCCTCGGCAATCAGAAAGTCACCTTTTCCCAAGCGAGCATTGGTTCCCCATGCCTGCAGCCGACCGCCGATGACCACAGTAGGGTCGAGCTCGGCGGCTTCGAACACGCCCGCGAGCATGGACGTTGTCGTGGTCTTGCCGTGCGAGCCGGCAACGGCGACGCCGTACTTCATGCTGCGCATCAGCTCAGCCAGCATCTCGACGCGGGGAATCACCGGGATCCCCTTGTCGCGGGCTTCCGTCACCTCAGGATTGTTGTCGCTGACGGCTGAGGAAGTAATGACGACGTGTGCGTCCGTGACTTGCTCGGCACGGTGCCCTATGAAGATGCGCCCGCCGAGGTTCTCGAGTCTCTCGGTGATCGGTGATGCCTGGAGGTCGGATCCCGACACCTCGTATCCGAGGTTCAGCAACAGCTCAGCGATGCCGCTCATGCCGATGCCGCCGATACCGACGAAATGAAGATGACGAATCCGGTTCAGCACGATCTATTCCTCTTGTATCGACGATGGCGAGCCCGCCGCAGGTCGCTGCGGCCGGTTCACGAGTGTTGGGACAAGTTCAGCAAGATACCGATCGAGGCACACGACATCACCAGCGACGAGCCCCCGTAGCTGATTAACGGCAGGGGAATGCCTGTCGTCGGCACCAAGTTGACTACAACGCTCATGTTGATGAGCGCCTGCATGACCAGCGCCGAAGTCAGGCCAATTCCAAGGTAGAACCCGAAGCGGTCTGGCGCCAGTAGGGAGGCTCGAACACCCCGCCAAAGAATGATCAAGAACCCGAACAAAACGAGGATGGCCCCGATGAGGCCGAGTTCCTCGCCGATGACCGCGTAGATGAAGTCGGTGTGAGGTTGCGGCAGAAATGACAGCTTCTGCTTGCCTTCGGCCAGCCCGAGGCCGGTGATGCCACCTGTGCCCACCGCGATCAGAGACTGCACGGTTTGGAAGCCGACGTCCAGCGGATCGGCCCATGGATTCAGGTAGGCCAGGATGCGCCGGGTTTGATACCCCGTCGTCAAGATCTGCACGCTCGCGAGAGCCAATCCCAGAGAGCCGAAACCGATGATGTAGCGCCACGCCAATCCGGCAACACAGAGCATGATTCCGGCCACCATCACAACCGACGCTGCCGTGCCGAGGTCGGGTTCACGCAAGATCAATAGCGCAAAAGTGCCGACCACGAGGAGGGGAGGGAAAAGGCCGTTCCACCAGTCGTTGATCTCTTCCTCGTTGCGTGCCAAGTAGGCCGCCAAGAACAACGCCACGGTCAGCTTCGCCGCCTCGGATGGCTGGAAGTTGAAGGGGCCCAAGGGGATCCACCGGCGAGCTCCGGTGATCTCCGCCATGAACAACACGGCAACAAGCGCTGCAAGTGTGCCCAGGAGCGCGACTCCCACCACAGGCCGCCGCTGCCAGGCTCGATAGTCCACCCGCAGAGTCACCAGCATCGCCAGCAGGGCGACGGTTGCCGCCGTGGCCTGCCGTTTCAAATAGTGGGTGTCGCTGTCCCAATTCTGTTGTGAAGCGGGGAACGAGGCGGAGTAGACCATCAGCAGGCCGAGCGCGATCATCGCCACGGTCGTGACGAAGAGCGTCTTGTCAACGGCTAGCCAACGGCTGGCCATACGGCTATCCCTCCTCAGGTGGAGCCAGGGGAAGATGCTCTGCGGGTGTCCTGTCGACCTTCGCCCCGAGCTTCAACACCAACTCCTTGAAATGATCCCCACGCTCCTCGAAGTTCGAGTACTGATCAAAGGAGGTGCAGGCCGGCGATAGTAATAGTACGTCTCCCGCCGCGGCGCTAGAGAGGCCTCGTTGCACGGCCCCCTCCATCGTCTCACAGCGATCGATGGGCGCCGATCCCTGCAGGGCCTTCTCAATCACGGGGCTCGCCTCGCCGATGAGCAGAATCTTGACCACACAGTCAGCTATGAGGGGCTCTAGAACCGAGAAATCAGCGTCTTTGTCGCGGCCCCCGAGGATCAGCCATACGCCACCCTGGAAGCCGGATAGGGCCGCCAGGGTCGAGTCGATGTTGGTGGCTTTCGAGTCATTCACGCAGACGACCCCGTTCGGCTCGCCACACTTCTCCATGCGATGATCGAGAGGTCTGTATCGGCGTAGCCCCGTGGCGACCTGCCTCGGTGTCACTCCCGCCAGCAGGCCGAGCGCCGCGGCGGCGCAGGCGTTGGCATGGTTGTGGGGCCCGAGAACCGCCATCTCATCGACGCCGATGATGCGCTCCGGGTCATCCGTTTCCCCATGCCACCAGATCTGGCCACCGTCGACCCATGCCGAGGGGTGTGTGCCCCGCAGGGAGCGCTGAGCGAAGGGGACTCGCCGGGCCGCGATCTCCGGCATGCGCGAGCCCAGTTCCTCGTCGTCGATGTTGTACACGATCCAGTCGTCGGCGTTGCAGTTCGCGAGGATGCGCAGCTTGGCCTCGGCGTAGGCATCGAAGGAGCCGTGTCGATCGAGGTGGTCAGGTGTGATGTTCAAGAGCGCGACGTAGTCGCAGTGGAATCGGTCGATTGCCTCCGTCTGGAAGGAAGACAGCTCGACGACGTAGGCCTCGTAGCTTGCTTCTCCGCTGAGCTGATCGCGGACCGCGGAGCTCAGGGGGCGGCCGATATTGCCGCACACAGCGACCTCCATCCCGGCGGCGCGCAGCAACTCTCCTGCCATCGAGGTAACCGTGCTCTTGCCGTTCGACCCGGTGATTCCCATGATGGGCGCCTCGATGAACTGTGCGGCCAGTTCGATTTCAGGCATGACCGGCAGGCCTCGTCCACGTGCCGCCTGCAGAGGTGGGGCATCGAAAGGGATCCCGGGCGACACGATGACGGCGTCCGCGCCGTCCCACAGACTCTCGGGGTGCCCGCCACAAACCAACCGCGCGCCGCGTCTCGCCAGAGGCGCCAGGACAGGCAATTCGGGCTCGGTCCGCAGATCCGAGATGGTCACCTGGGCCCCGACATCGAGCAGCAAGTGAGTGGCGGCAACCCCGCTCCTCGCGGCCCCGATGACCACCACGTTCTTATCGTTCCAGTGATTCATGAAATCTACCGAAGCTTCAGGGTTGCCAATGACAGCATGGCGAACAGAATCGCCAGGATCCAAAAACGCACGATGACCTTGGGCTCGCTCCACCCGCCCATTTCGAAATGATGGTGCAGCGGCGCCATGCGTAACGGCCGTTTGCCCGTGAGCCGGAAGCTTCCCACCTGCACGATCACCGACAAGGCCTCGACGACGAACAGGCCACCCACGAGGAACAGCGCTATTTCCTGCTTGATGAGCAGGGCCACGGTGCCGATGGCACCGCCGAGGGCCAACGAGCCCGTGTCTCCCATGAACACCTCGGCGGGAAAGCAGTTGTACCAGAGGAACCCCAGACATGCGCCGACGAGAGCGCCGCAGAACACCGTCACCTCACCGACGTCATTGACATACAGGATGTTCAGATACTCGGCGAGCCGCACGTGCCCAGCGAGGTAGGCGAAAACCAGGTACGTACCAGAGGCGATGAGCATTGATCCCGTTGCCAGGCCGTCGAGGCCGTCGGTGAGATTGACCGCATTCGATGTCGCCACGAGCACCAGAACGGCGAAGGGCAAGTACCACCAGCCCAAGGTGGGTGACAGCTCTTTGAAGAAGGGGAAGGCCAATCGGGTGTCGAATAGACCACTGAAGCTCATCCATAGAAGCGCTCCACCGACTAGCAGTCCGATCAGGATCTCACCGATGAACTTCGAGCGCACCGAGAACCCTCTCTTGCGCGGATGTACGACGTTCAGGTAGTCATCGATGAAACCGAGAACGGCGAAACCAACCGTGCCGGCGAGGGCCACCCAGACGAAGCGGTTCCTCACATCCATCCAGAGAATCGTGCTGATCACCACCGCCCCAACGATGAGGAGTCCGCCCATGGTCGGCGTGCCTTCCTTCGTCGAG
>CALAKE010000605.1 GCA_937922775.1 uncultured bacterium
TCCTGACGCTGTTTTCGATCGGGGTCACCAAGGGAAAGTGGGGATCGCTGGTTGCCGACTTGATGGAGTTCAAGGAGCTCTACGACGACAACGCCCGGTTGTCGGAGGGACTGCCCGAGCTGGTAGAGGCGCATCCCGAACGCTACGGGCACATGGGCTTCCGAGATCTCGCCGCTGAGATGCACGCCGCGATTCGGGAGCACGAAATCATGGAGAACCTCGATCGCGCCTTCATGCAGCTTCCCGAGCCGGTGCTCACACCCCGTGAGACCTTCAACCGTCTTGTGCGAGGGGAGGTGGAGCCGGTGGCTGCTGCTGATCTCGAGGGGCGCACGCTGGCCGTCCAGGTGGTCCCCTACCCGCCCGGCATTCCGCTACTGATGCCCGGCGAGCGATTCGGGGAGGAAACCCGCGCCGTCGGCGATTTCCTCGTCGGGCTCGAGGCCTTCGACGCTCGGTTCCCGGGCTTCCAACACGACATCCACGGCGTCGAAGTGACGATCGACGAGAGTGGTCGACCCTATTACTCCCTCTACTGCCTCACGGACTAGCCACGGCCCACGATCGAAATTTCGACCTGCCTCAACGTCTCCTGGCCCAGGGCAGACTCTTGCGTCCCGACAATGTCAGTACGAAGCAAATCTCGTGGAACAGACCTGCCGCAGCGTCGCTCGTAGGATCCCGCAGCTCTCGAATGGCGACGATCAGGGGACGATACCGGCGATAGAGTGGTGGATTCCGGCCCACGGCTCTCTCCAGCAGGCGCATGCGCGTAGCCAGAGAGCCCCAGCCTTCCTCGAGCGATTGAGCCAAAACCTGCCGGCCTCGATCGGGATTCTTGCAGGCCTTGCCATCAAGCTCTGTTTCGATGACCGCCTGGATCAGTGCATCGCGAGTTTCGAGGCGAAGCCGGCTCACCTCCTTGTCGAAACCCGAAATCATGCCATCGGGACGGTGGCTGGAGTCGGGCAAAGGAAGCAAACGTCGCATCCAAGCGTCAACCGCACGCTCCGAAATCTCTCGGGTGATTCTAGGGGTCATAGACCGGTTCGCCACGCTGGCAGTCAGGTCGGAAAATCATGCGCCGCGTCGCGCGCAGCGTACAACATACACCAAGCCTCAGCCCAGGAAATCGAGTGTGGCTGCCACGATCTGGCACGATCGGCCCCAGTCGACGGTCGCGCGCCGCTAGCGCGTCCCCCTAGAGTCCGACAGCAGCCCCGCCTGTAACACACCGTCAGGCGCCTGAAACTCGAGTCCCAGCAATTCGGCGGCGAGGGGGGCAATGTCCTCCAGTCCCATGATTTGCGCCACTGCCCCCTCGCGGATCCCCGCGCCCCATGCGACGAACCCTGCGTGGAGCTCTGGCAACGTCGGCCAGAAGCCGTGGGTGGCCCCATTCCCCGCCCGGACTGCCGGGCCATTGGGAGACGCCGTTACCGAGACTCCGGGCATCAGCGCCAGGGCGAACGCGGCTTCAGGAGCGGCTCCGATCTCATCGAGGCCGTCACGGTCGACAATGCGGTAGAGCTTGCGGATGTTACGAGGCTGCTCCTCGAGCACTTGGCGCGCCCGTGCCGCTGCCTCGCGGTCTTCGGGATCCCGCAGATGCAGAAACGCGGAAGCGGCGGTTGTGTGAATGGTGGCACGCCAGTCGCCCCGATCGTGCCCGGCCTCCATGAGCCCGGCCTCGGTCAACCAAACGTTCGGCGCCAGTACGGTGTGGATTGGCACGAAGCCATGGTCGCTGACGATCAGGAAGGCGGTGCGTTCGAGAATCCCCGCACTCTCCGCGGCGTCGACAATCATGCGCACGGCGTTGTCGGCACAGGTGAGCGACCGTCTGACGATCTCGGCGCCCAGACCGGCTTCATGCTGGAAGTGATCGACACCGAGAATGTGAATCGTCATGAGGGCCGGCATCTTCGTCTCGAGCAAGTAGGCGGCGATCGCACCGATCCTATCGTCACGAATCAGCACGCTGTTGTTGAAATTGTCGAGGGTCAGCCGCCCCGTGGCCTCGCGCTCGACCTCGTCAAACAGGTCGGCTGGTGTGGTCGTTTCCTTCATGACCTCGAGGAAGTCGACTCCGTGCTCAATCGACCATATCTCGGGCATATTCCACTCGATCGGGGCTCCGACCGTGACGGGCCATGTAAGGCTGGCGCTCATGCGCCCCGCCTCCAGAACCACGTCCCAGAGCGTCTGCACCTGAATATCCGCCTCGTCCCAATACCAGCGACCCGTCTGTCCCTCGGGCTCGAAGGGTGAGTTGTAATAGATGCCGTGACGGATCGGCAGGGCGCCCGTCACGATCGTCGTATGCGCTGGGTATGTGACGCTGGGGAAGATGGTACGGACACCTTTCGCGTGCGCGCCCTCACGCGCCATGAGCTGAATCGTCGGAGCTGGCCAGGCGAGATCCAGGTAGTGGGCCGGAAGCATTCCATCGATGGAAATCAGCACGACGTGGTCGGCGCGCGCCGCCTCTTGAGATGCGACAGGAGCCGTGATCAAAAGGCTGGCGAGCAAGCCACACGCAACCACACGTGAACGAAAGGTCGCCAAATCGGTTTCGGACACTGCGTTCTCCCGTAAGCCAGCAGTGCTGGCTGCTGGTCGGTTCACGATCTTGACTGAGGGTGTACCACCACTGCGGCGGATGTGCCACCAGCCCCTTGGCGACCCCGGACTACTGCGACTCCTATCGTAAAGAACTGTAAATCCGCCGGTACGATCGTTGCGCCACGCGACGCATCTACGCAGAATCACTAGAGTCGGTATCCCCATCCAAGCTCGGAGGTAGATCAGATGTCAAAGAAACTGGGATTCTTGATGGGCATCGCGGTCGCCGTTCTGCTCGTCGGCTCAACAGCCATGGCGGAGCAGGATGCCGACGTGGAGGGCGTCTGGACGCTCACCCTCACCATCCCCATGCGCGAGGGCCGAACGGTAACCGGGGCACTTACACTCGAAGTCGACGGTCAGGACCTGAAAGGCACCTTTCAACGTGAAGGCGGAGACACCTCCACTGAGGTCACCGGCAAGATCGAAGACTCCGCGATTAGCTTCACGATGGTAGGAATGGGTGGTCGTCCCGGAGGCGGCGGCAGACCCCCCGGCAGCGCACCTCCCGGCGGCGGTCGCGGTGGAGGCATGCCATTCGTCTTCGCCGGCACGGTCGACGGTGATGCCATGTCCGGCGAGTTTGAGATCGGAGACCGCGGCTCGGGTGACTGGTCGGCAAAGAGAGCCGGCTAGCGCTCGTTCAGGCGGAGGGGTTCGTAGCTCGGCAATGGGGAGAACGCCTCCATCGCCGCGATGAGCCCGTCAACGGGGACCCTGTAGACAGTGCCGATCAGCAGGTGCACGAGCGCGTTCGTCTGCTCTGGGTTGGACCGCACGAAGCGCGCAAAATTGAAATCCTCGGCATAGAACGCGTACACCATGCGCCGCAGAGCCTCCATGCCGGCGACGTATTCACGGCCATGGCTTCCCAGGGCTGTGGCCGAGAAGTCTCCGCTGTCACAGGCCGCAACCGCCGCGTCGGCAGCCAGCTCCCCCGATCGGAGAGCCAGAAAGACGCCGGAGGAGTACACCGGATCCAGGAAACCGAATGCATCGCCGGCGAGCACCCATCCATCGCCGGCGATCCGGGTCGAGCAGTAGGAAAAGTCTCGCAGCACCCGCACAGGCATGATCTGCTCGGCCCCCGCTATGCGACGCCGGATGACCGTGCAATTGTCGACCTCTTCCTCGAAAACGGTCTGTGGGATCTTGCTGCGACCTCTGACGAGTGAGGCAAGAGGGCCGACGACACCGACGCTGACCCGGTTCTCCGGCAGGGCCAGGTACCAAAACCACGTCTCGGCCCGCTGGGTGGCAACCAGAAGGGTAACTCCCTCGTCGCCGCCAGGCTCTCGCAATGCGCCGCGATACTGGGTGAAGTAGGAACAATTCATCAGGTTCGGGTCGAGGGTGCGAAGACGCAGCTTTCTGGCAAGGAGGGCCCGTTGCCCGGACGCATCAATCGTGACAGCGGCGCGTAGATCCCGTGTGCCACTGCCGGGCTCATCCACCAGAACGCCGACAGCCCGCGTTCCATCGAAATGCACATCCCGCACGGTGGCCGGCTGCAGAATCTCGACTCCTTCGCCGGCAGCGTGCTCGAGCAGAATCTGGTCGAATGCGCTTCGTTCTACCTGCCACGTCCAGGAGCTCTCGTGCGGGTCGAAATCGGGGAAGTAGTAGGGTTCTGAGGGTACGCCAGTCTTGGAGTAGAACTGTACGCTCTGCTTGGAGACGAAGTTGGCCCGACGCAGCTTGTCGAGCACACCGAGTCGCTCGAACGTCCAGTAGCAGGCGGGCATCAGTGACTCGCCAATCTGATAGCGTGGAAACGCCTTCTTCTCGACGAGCGTGACCCGTAGGCCCGCGCGGGCCGCGACCGCGGCGGCCGTGGAGCCGGCGGGCCCTCCCCCGATAATGATTACATCACGCGGCTCTCTCATGAGGATCCGCTAGGACTCCGCCCCTGGCTCGATGCGACGATAGTCGCTCCATTGGCGGCTGATCTTGCGGCGGATGTTCTTCACGAGCACGCGCAGGTCAAGGTCGAGCTCGAACTGCACCGGCATCCAAATGTCGGGCTCGACCCTCTCGTATTCCACACGGCCTGCAGTCTCCCGAACTGTTGCCAGGAATCCGCCCAGGTAACGAATCGGCTCGTCGAGATCGAACTCCACCCGCGGGACCCCGTAGTCGGTCTTGGTGATCCACAATTTGCCTGTGGAACGATTGAGGGCTTTGTCCATGCGTGTCTTCTCGGGCAGATCCCCTTCACGTGGTTCAAAGTAGACAACCCAGCAGAGGTCGCCACGGACCTCTTCCTCGCCCATTATCTGGAGCCGATACCGACTCATGAGCTCACGATCGAATTGAACTCGTTGCTCGTCGTCGGGCTGAGGATCCAAGCCACGTGCCCTGCGCTTCCCTACCTCGCGGACGAACTCCTCTTTTTCCTTGCGAGCTTTCCGAGCCTCACGATCGCTGAGGGGACGTCCATCCTTCTCGGCCAATTCCTCGTAGACCGCACCCTCGAGCGGGTAAATCCTGTACAGCGCCGACTCGGAGTCGCTGACTTGCCCCTCTCCGTCGATGGAGCGGACGAGCGTCAAGACCATCGCCTCGAACTGCCCATCCACGCCGGCGGCGATCTGCGCTTCCACCCTCTGCAGTGCGCGCTCGAGGATCGTCTCGGGGGAAATGTCGCCACCATCTGCTGAGACCATCTCGGAGCGCTGGGGAGCCGCCATGCCGGGAATCGTCGCTTCCAGCAGGAAAACCGCCGCGAGGAAAGCCACACGGGCCACGGCAGCTCCTCGGCTTCCGTGGCGCACTCCTCGCTCTGTAAGTGTCTTGGTCATTGCAGTTCTCATGTCGCCCGGCCTATCAACCGCGAGGGCGATCTCAAGTGTCACGAGGGGAAATTCGGCTGTGCATCCTACTGCGGCTACCTCAACCCTCCCGGAGGGCAGCCAACACCCGATCAGGCGTCATCGGAATCGTATAGAAGCGCACGCCGATGGCGTCATAGACCGCGTTGCAGACGGCAGCCAGA